>JAFWSY010000106.1 GCA_017519155.1 Eubacterium sp. | reverse complement strand
TCCACTCCGTTCTTTACACAATTTTCAACATTAATCTTTCCCACTTTTATAGTTCCTCATCTTTCTATAAATTGTCGTTTTTCTCTTGCCCAGGCAACGGTTTTCTTTATACCTTCCTCAAAGGTTGTTTCCGGTACAAAGCCCGTATCTGCCACAAGTTCTGTTATATCTGCTTCCAGGTGCATAACCTGGTTCTTGTCATATTCTCTTTCGCCTATTCCCACATCCAGCGTAGGATCAATAGCATCTCTGATTGCGTAGATGTATTCCCTAAGCAGTCTTCCCTCACCGGAGCCAATGGTGTAACATTTCTGGTCTTTTCCTTTTTCTGCAAGGGCGATAAATGCCTTGGCCAGATCCTCTACATATATGTAGTCCCATATCTGTTCAGCAGGAGTGAAACTCATCTTCTCTCCCTGAAGCATGGTGTTGATGGCCGACATAACCATGGTGGTTGAATTATCTCCGGGACCGTAGCTGCTTACGATTCTCCCCCAGACATGTTTTATACCCAGGTTCTCGCACTCCAGCTGGGACAGTTTGCAGGCTGCAAGTTTAGCTATTCCGTAGCCTGTCTTTGGATCCTTCGGCAGCTCATCGGTAAGCTTAGCACTGGCTATTCCGAACTCAGCCTGTGAGCCTGCACCCACAAATGCCTTACAGCCCGTTTCATATGCCAGGTGAACCGCATCCACAGTTGCTTTTATATTTAGTGCCTGTTTGGAGGCATCATTTCTGCCCGGGCCAAATGTATGCGCCCATCCGAAATGGAAGAAAGCATCATGCTCCCAGCCCAGCTTGTCCCTCAGAGTTCTGAGTTCAGACAGATCACAGTCAAAAAGCTTAAGAGTTCCATGTTCTCTGTTTGCATCTTCAGAGATGTTATCAAGCTCTATCTTGTCCTTTTCCACCAGGTCCTCAAGATATTCCAGATTTTCAGACATGGGTCTTGTAATAGCTGTTACATTTACTCCCTGTCTCAGAAGAAGTCTTGTTACTTCTGCTCCTACCATTCCGGTTGCCCCGGTAATAATTACGTCTTTCATATATTTCCTTTAATCCTATAGCTTCTTTATTCTATCTATAGCTTCTACTGTATTCTCGAAGCTTCCAAATGCAGTCAGTCTGAAATGCCCCTCGCCGCTTGGGCCGAATCCCGATCCCGGAGTTCCGACTACATTTGCTTCCTTAAGCAGATAATCGAAGAAATCCCAGCTTGTCATATTGTCAGGAGTTTTAAGCCAGATGTACGGTGCATTTACACCACCGGATACTGTATAACCCGCTTCTTTAAGTCCCTCAAGTATGTACTTTGCGTTATTCATATAGTAAGCTATCTGTTCGTTAGTTTCCTTCTGACCTTCCTCTGAATAAACTGCCTCTCCGGCCTTCTGAATGATATACGGAGCTCCGTTAAACTTGGTTCCGTGTCTTCTTGCCCAGAGTGCATTCAGGCTGTTACCGTCAGCATCCTTGATATCCTTTGGAATTACAGTGAAACCAAGTCTTGTTCCGGTGAATCCGGCATTCTTTGAGAATGAACGTATCTCTATAGCACACTGTCTTGCTCCCTCACACTCATAGATAGAGTGAGGAACATCTGCCTCTGATATATAAGCCTCATAAGCAGCATCATATATGATTACAGCTCCGACCTTGATTGCATAATCAACCCATTCCTGAAGCGCAGGCTTAGTAATAGTTGCACCTGTAGGATTATTAGGGAAACAAAGATAGATAATATCAGGTGTTTCCTTCGGAAGCTCAGGAGCATAACCGTTTTCAGCTGTACAAGGCATGTAGATCACATCACTCCAGAGTCCGGTTGCAGCATCATAGGTACCTGTTCTTCCTGCCATGACATTTGTATCAACATATACAGGATAAACCGGATCACATACTGCTATCTTCTGATTCTTTGTAAATATCTCCTGGATATTTCCGGAGTCAGACTTAGCACCGTCACTTACGAATACCTCATCAGCATAAACTTCAGCACCAAGAGGTTTAAATGCCTTCTCAACTATTGTATCTCTAAGGAATGCATATCCGAGGTCAGGTGCATATCCTTTAAATGTATCAGCACTTGCCATCTCATCAACAGCCGAGTGCAGTGCCTTTATTACTGTCGGACAAAGGGGCTGAGTAACATCGCCTATACCAAGTCTTATTATCTTCTTATCAGGGTTTTCCTCAGCAAAAGCACTAACCTTCTTTGCTATATTGGAAAAAAGATAGCTTCCCGGCAGTTTTAAATAATCTTCATTTGCTTTAAACATAATTTTCTCCTCCTAAAATGTATCATTGGGGCAGATTCTTTTGACTTACTATTAAATATCTCCTTCGAACACAGTTGTGGCAGGTCCTGTCATATAGACTGTATTCTGATCTCTGTCCCAGCGGATCTTCAGATCACCGCCCAGAAGAGATACTGTTACTTCATCTTCGGTTTTCTCATTTACGATGCTTGCTACAACTGTAGCGCAGGCACCTGTTCCGCAGGCCAGAGTCTCACCTGAGCCTCTCTCCCATACACGCATTTTTACATGGCTTCTATCTATAACCTGAACAAATTCAGTATTTACCTGCTCAGGGAATAAATCATGCTTCTCAAACTTCGGACCGATGGTCTCAATAGGGAAGTTGTCCGTATCATCCACATATACGATCACATGGGGATTGCCCATGGATACCGGAGTACCATAATAAAATGTATCGTTGATCATAATCGGCATATTTACTATCGCCTGATCATTCTTCTCCGGCTGATATGCTCCCGTAAGCTTTATTGGAATCTCCTCAGGTTCAAAGATAGGAGAACCCATATTAACGGTTACGGCTGATACAACCATGCCGTTATTTGAGACCTTCTTATATCCTTCAACTTCTTCGACTGGCTTAACGGTAAGATTAAGAATCTTTATTCCTGAAAGAGTTTCGATTGTAATGATCTTTTTATTTATAAGTCCATGATCATATACATATTTGCCGACACATCTGATTCCATTTCCGCACATCTTGCCTCTGGAGCCGTCGGCATTATACATATCCATCATAAAATCCGCCCTGTCGCTAGCTTTTATCAGAATAAGACCATCTGAGCCTATCCCGAAATGTCTGTCACTGACCAGCTTTGCAAGAGATGACGGATCCTCTACTTCATTTTCAATTGCATTTACATATACATAATCGTTTCCGATTCCATGCATTTTAGTGAATTTCATTTGTCTATACCCTTACTTTTTTCCAGTAATTTATTCCTTTTTCGGAACATAGCAATACAGAGTATATTTTACCACAAACCGTTAGTTAGGTCAAAGAAAACGCGTATCCGGATGGATACGCGTTAATGTTTGTTTTTCTATGATTTTTTACTCATTTACGTAAGAAATAAGTGCAATCTGTCTAGCTCTCTTGATAGCTGTTGTAAGTTCTCTCTGATGCTTAGCACAGCTGCCTGTAATACGACGAGGAAGTATCTTTCCTCTTTCAGATACATATTTCTTAAGGAGATTTGCATCCTTATAATCAATTACCTGATTCTTGTCAGAGCAGAATACGCAGACCTTTCTTCTTCTGTGCATAGGTCTTCTTCTCATAGGAGCTGCTCCACCTTCTTTATTAAATGGCATTTTTCTACCTCCATGAATTCATATGCATCAAATTCACTTCTTACTTAAATGGCAGATCATTTTCTATTCCTTCAGGAATATTCATAAATGCGTCAGCACTTGCATCAGCAGGTGATGGTGCAGCCTGTGGCGCATATCCACCCTGTGCTTCAGCACCGGCGCCCTTGCTTTCAGCAAATTCCTGTTCCTCTACAACAACTTCTGTTGTATAAACCTTCTGACCTTCCTTATTTGTATAAGAACCGGTCTGAATACGGCCTGTTACAGCAATCTTAGTACCCTGTTTCAGGTACTTCTCTGCGAACTCACCCTGTCTTCCGAAAGCAACACATGTGATAAAGTCAGCTGTCTGCTGATTATCTCCGCCATTTCTTCTGGCAAATCTTCTGTCAACAGCAAGAGTATATCTTGCAATTGCCATCTGATCTCCTGTCTGTGAATTTGAATATCTAACCTCAGGGTCTCTGGTAAGACGACCCATTAATATAACCTTGTTCATTCAGGACTCCTCCTTATATTCGGAAAATTACGCGTCCTGCTTAACGATTAAGAATCTGATGACGTTCTCGTAGATTCGAAGATGTCTTTCGATAAATGCTGGAGCATCTTCCGGACCTTCGAAATGAACGAAATAGTAGTATCCCTCTAACATATCCTGAATCTCGTATGCAAGTTTCTGCTTACCTTTGTCATCAATGTCTGTAATAGTACTTCCAGACTTTGTAACACGATTCTTTACTCTCTCAAGAGTAGCAGTTCTGGCATCGTCATCAATCTTAG
>JAFWSY010000105.1 GCA_017519155.1 Eubacterium sp. | reverse complement strand
TCTCCCGGCTTCTCCATTACTGTTACAGCTTCCGGAGTCATTACGTCTATTTCACCTGGGCCCAGCTCCTTGAAGTCCTTATATCCGAGATTCAGATATGAGAAGGACTCAAATGCAGCACAGAAGCCCTCATCTTCTTTATATCCAACCATAACCGGGGTTCTTCCGAACTTGTCACGAGCGAGATAAACCGCATCCTGTGTAAGAAGAAGTATTGTCATGGAACCATCTATGGAATCCTGGGCATATTTGATACCCTCGATTATATTATCCTTCTGATTTATAAGTGCGGCAGTAAGCTCTGTCTTGTTTACTTCTCCCGTACTCATCATCTGGAAATGTGATCCACCGTTCTTAAATACTGAAGCTATAAGCTCATCGGAATTATTGATCTTTCCTACGCATACGATTGCATAGGTTCCGTGATGAGATCTTACAAGCAGCGGCTGAGGATCATAATCAGATATACATCCTATTCCGAGGTTACCCTCCATATCATGAACATCACGACCAAACTTACTTCTGAAAGGTGCATTTTCAATATTATGAATAGCACGGTTAAAGCCGTTACGTCCATGTACTACCATTCCTGCTCTTCTTGTCCCCAAATGAGAATGATAGTCTGTCCCATAAAATAAATCGAATACCGAATCTCCTTTAAGTGCTGTTGCGAAAAATCCGCCCATAATTTCCTCCGTATTATCTCTTATTTACCTGCTTCTACCACTGCATCAACAAGTTCCTGGATAGCCGGCAGATCAGACTCTTTCATCGATGATTTAATTGTAACTGTCGGTCCTACGATCTCAACATCCTTCCAGCATTCTACTATTGACTTGATAGTTCTTGCAGCAGATGGTGCCCAGGAACCATTTTCAAGTATAGCAATCTTTCTGTTCTGATATGTTTTAACACTAAGATGCGTCAGAAAATCATGCATAGGAAGGAATACACCTGCATCATAGCTGGCTGCACAAAGGATCATTCTGTCATATCTGAAAGCATCCTCTACACATTCAGCCATATCTTCACGGCAGATATCAGATATAGCAACCTTCTCTCCCTTAGCTTCGAGAAGCTCAGCTATCTTCTTTGCTGCCTTTGCAGTGTTACCATGTATTGAAGCATATGCCACGAATACTCCGTGAGTCTCAGGCTCATAGGAACTCCATGTATTATATGTATTGATATAGTATGACAATTCGTCACCCGGCATAGGAAGAACCGGTCCGTGAAGCGGAAGTATCTTCTCTATCTCAAGTCCTGCAGCCTTCTTAAGAAGTGTCTGTACAGGAACGCCATACTTACCAACTATTCCGAAATAATAACGTCTTGCTTCACAAGCCCATCCTTCAGGATCATCGAAGTCAAGTGCCCCGAACTTACCAAATGCATCTGCAGAGAAGAAAACCCTCTCATAAGAATCATAGCTCATCATTACTTCAGGCCAGTGAATCATCGGTGCAAGAATAAAGTTTAATTTATGCTGTCCCAGTTCAAGAGTATCTCCTTCTTTAACAGCAATCTGTCTGTCAGCTATATCTATTTCATCAAAGAACTGCGGAATCATCTGGAAAGCTTTTGCTGTAGCAACTATCTTAGCATTAGGAAATGCGTTGATTGCTGCAAGTAAACTTCCTGAATGATCCGGCTCTATATGCTGTACTACTATATAATCAAGGGCTCTTCCTCCCAGTGCTTCCTTAAGGTTGCCGAGCCACTCATCAGTCTTGTGAGCATCAACGGTATCCATAACTGCAGTCTTCTCATCCAGAATAACATATGAGTTATAGGATATTCCTTCAGGAACTATATACTGACTTTCAAAAAGATCGATATCCCTATCATTTACGCCTATGTACTTAATTGTATCAGTAACATTAGAAACCATACTATTCTCCTCCTTAAGTATTTATTTAATCCCGAATTCTAGCTCAGGATGAAACCACTCATAACTTTACTATAAAATGCGGTGTAAGTGCAACTACTTTTATGGCTTTGGAAGCCTGTTTTTTAAATCCATCAAAAATGACGAAAAATGGTCATCGGAGGTAAACTTGCTTACAGCTTTCTCCTGATCTTCTCCGATATACACACTGCTTTCCACCGAATTACGGTCATTTAAGGCTTCTCTGGACATAGCACCTTCAAGAGTTTTTCTAAGATCACTGTAATACTCCGAAAGCGGCGGCGCATAAAGCGAACCATCATTCATGGTCTGAACGACCACTCTCATGGTCTCTTTTTCAATATCCGTCATATCCAGTTTTTCCATAGCTTTCTCAAGCTTATCTATATTCTTATCATTTTTATTTACCGGCATAGCTCCTGACAGACAGGCAAACTTAAGATTTACCTCATCACCTGTAAGCCATTCAAGGAAAAGCATGGAAGCAAAATCCTCAGTCTCATCCTTATCAACGATAGCTACACCTGAATCATCAGCCAGACATATCTTGTCATAACCGTTAAACTGCGGACAAGGAAGTACGCTGTAAGCCCCAGCCGGATCAGCATCACCTTCTGTAGCTATTCTGTCGCTGAGTTCACTTACAAGAGAACTCTTTAAAACAGCTCCGGCAACGGTACTTTCCTTTATATCATCCAGACAGCTGGAATTATATTTATAATAAGCTCCTTTTACAAAAGAAACATAATAATTCTCCCAGAGCTTCTTCATTGCATTTCCTTCTGTCCTGATAACAGTATTTGAGCCCTCTATATTCAGTATATCCGCATCCAGCTGATGACAGCCTGCTAACATATAATCCGCTTCAGAATCTATGGCAAGCAGACTCTGGCCACCTGTAAATTCATAATAAGATGTTCCGGTGGAGCTGCAGTTTTCCCAGGTTTCAAGCTCATTCAGATACTTTTCTTCAGAATTCATAAAAGGCTGCCACATGACAAGATTAATAGCCATAACAGGAGTATCCTTCACAACCGGAAAAAGTCTCCACTCTTTATTGATAGTTCCGGCCTTTATATACTCTTTACAGATATCTGATTTAGTATTAGAAGCAACCAGACTGTTTATATCCACATAGGTTATCTTTTTATCATAAAGCAGACTGCAGGTGGAATTAATCCCAAGCATATTTGGAAGCTCCTTAGTCTCTTCATATTCCTTCAAAAGAGCCTTCTCTGTATCAAAAGCAGTTCCCTTTACGATGATTCCTCTTTCCAGACCTTCGCCTTCATTGAATTCATTTATCATCTTCTCAAAAGCTGCTGCTCTCTTGTCCGAAAATGTATACCAGACGGTTATTTCCTTAGGATTTTTCTTATCTAAAGCTAAATCAGAGCCCTTGCCGCACGCGGTAAGAGCTCCGGATATAACGTATAACAAAATAAAAGATAGTACTATCCTACAGATAGATCTTTTGGTATGTGCTGTTGTTCTTCTATCCTTTATCATTTTATATACTTGCCTTTTATTTTATTGAAGTAACTTTATAGTCCTTTTCTTCAACTGCATTTTTCAGTATATCATCTGATACATCATTGTCAAGCTTTACAACAACAGTTCCTTTCTTATGACTCGCTTTTGCACTGCTTACACCTGAAATCGCCTCAAGTGCTTTCTGTACAGTAGCCTCGCAGTGTTCACACATCATTCCTTCTACATTAATCGTCTTCTTCAATGTATTATCTCCTTCCTCATATTTTTCATTTAATTCCTCTTTTATTTCACAAACAGCCCCGTCAGCCAGACTGATTATATCATATTTTCTGAAGCTTCCCGGCACTTTATCCTTAGACGCATCATGGAGCTTAAAAAGATTCAGTCTCAGCGCATTCAGGCATACAAACAGACTTGAACAAGCCATGGCAGCCGCTCCATACATCGGCTTCATCATTATACCATAAAGACCCATGGCAAGTGGAATACAAAGTGCATTATAGAAAAATGCCCAGAACAGATTCTCATGAATATTTCTGATGGTGGCACGGCTAAGTCTAATTGCAGCACTTACATCCTTTATACTGTTCTTCATAAGAACTATATCCGCTGAATCAACAGCTACATCAGTTCCTGCTCCTATGGCATATCCTGTATCCGCCTTTGTCAGCGCCGGTGCATCATTTATACCGTCACCAACCATAGCTGTCTTTAAGCCTTTAGTTGACACAACTTCTTGTATTTTGGATATAACATCCTGTTTATCATCCGGCATAACGCCCGCAATCACAGCATCAACATTAACCTGTTTAGCTATTGCTTTAGCAGTAAGCTCATTGTCACCGGTTAACATAACGCTATATATGCCCATATTTTTTAATTCATCTATGGCTTCTTTACTGTCAGGCTTTATCTGATCTGCAACAGTTATCATGCCGAGATACCTACTTTCTTTCACAAAAAGCATAGGTGTCTTTCCATCAGCCGCCATAGCACCTACCGTCTCTTTATCAAAAGAATCATCTGTAATCATAGATTCAATCAGCTTGAAACTTCCGCCTGTAAGAGTTTCTCCTGTGGAAGCTATAACTCCCTTTACGCCGGCTCCGGGCAAAGTCTCGAAGTTGAGGATTTCCTCATCAACACCAGCCTTTTTATCTATTGATTTATCAGCTATATTTCCACCATCTGTTCTACCAGTATTTCCTTCGATATATCTGACGATAGCTCCAGCCAGCGGATGCTCCGATCTTTTTTCCAGCATATAGGCTGCTTTAAGAAGTGCGTCTTCAGTCACTCCCTCAGCAGGGATCACATCCACCACTTCAGGCTCACCCTTTGTAACCGTACCTGTTTTATCAAGCACGACCACTCCGACTCTTCCGGCAGTTTCCAGAGACTCGGCAGTCTTATACAGGACTGCATTTCTTGCTCCGATTCCGTTTCCCACCATAATAGCAACAGGAGTTGCAAGTCCCAGTGCACAAGGACAGCTGATTACAAGTACAGAGATGGCTCTTGCTATGGCAAAGCTAACATTTTCACCGTATATCATCCAGCCCGCAAATGTAATCAGAGCTATAACTATTACAACAGGTACAAATATAGCAGATACCTTATCCGCTATTCTGGCAAGAGGCGCCTTCGTAGCTGCTGCCTCACTTACCATATGAATGATCTGGGCAAGGGTCGTATCTTCACCCACTCTCGTTGCCCTGCATTTTAAATAACCATTTGTATTAACAGTTCCTGCTGAAACATTATCTCCCACAGTCTTATCTACCGGTATACTCTCCCCCGTAAGTGCAGACTCATTTACCGAAGATGTTCCTTCTAAGATGACACCGTCAACAGGGACAACATCTCCTGCTTTAAGTATATATATATCATCAATCACCACATCCCGGATATCTACTTTAATTTCCTCTTTATCCCTTAAAACTACGGCTTCTTTCGGAGAAAGGCTTATCAGACTCTTTAATGCATCGGTAGTCCTGCCCTTTGATATAGCTTCCAGCAGTTTACCTACTGTAATAAGAGTCGGAATCATGGCTGCTGATTCAAAATAAAGATTCATGGACTGTTTCATCACCGTATCCATATCACCGGACTTCATTGCATTTATCATAATAACAAGAACCACAAGACTGTAGCCGAAGGAGGCACTGCTGCCCAGGGCAACAAGACTGTCCATATTCGGTGACAGTTTAAACAGAGTTTTATATCCGCTGATAAAAAACTTTTTATTTATGATCATTACTATTATGGCAAGGACCATCTCAAGAACAGCCAGAGCCACATGATTTTCGAATAAAGGGATAATAACCGGCCAGCCCCACATCATGTGTCCCATGGAAAAGTACATGAGAATAAGAAGCACTACCAGAGAACTGATAAGCCTCTTCTTAAGGATTGGTGTCTCCATATCCTCCAGAACGGTCTTGTCCATAACAGACGCACCGTATCCTGCACCGATCACTGCTTCTATTATATCCTTATCCTGTGCAGTACCTTCCACCCCCATGGAGTTAGTCAGCAGACTGACTGCACAGCTCTCAACTCCTTCCACTTGAGAAACTGCTTTTTCAACTCTGGCCTGACAAGCGGCACAGCTCATACCTGTTATACTATATTGTTTCATATCTATCCTCAGTTAATATCAGTACATTTATATAAGTTATATATCACTTTATTTATACGCAGTTAAATACTTCTAACTTATAATACTATCTGAATTTATAAATTGCAAATCCAAATGAATCGAAGCAGGCAAAATCCAAATAAAGCGAAACAGACATTTACTTCTGCATTACTATAGCATCACTTTAACAAGCTTAAAAAGCAAATATCATTTCACAAGATAAATTTATCGTTTTACGATATATTTTTCTTGACATTCGATTTTAATTGTAATAGAATCACCTCATAAAATTAAAAAACGAGGTGCTTATCATGAAACAGAAAAAAATCGCTTTATTGCTGAAAGCTGTTACTATAGCTATTGCATTAATGGGACTTGCCTTCTTCGGAAGTGCTACTGCATACGCCTTTGCTTTCAGACCAGATTATAATGAACCCGTTCCTATATATCTCAGACAGAACATTATCTTCTTATGGATAACCGCTATTCTGTGCTTCCTTATCTTATTCTTCTTCTGGAAGATAATAACTGAGATTGGAAATGATAATTCCTTCTCCATGGAAAATGTAAAAAGTTTTAAAAATATGGCTTTATGCGGAGTTCTTATCATATTCGAATATATCATCCGTATCATTGTATGGCTTATCAAAGATAGTCTTGAATTTATTCCACTTACTTATACATTACTTAAAATATTCGTCTTTATCATATACGTAGTCCTGTGTATAGCTATGTCCAAACTGGTACAGAATGCTTACGAGATAAAACAGGAAAACGAGCTTACTATATAGGAGGTGTCGGCATGATAATAGTTAATCTCGATGTTATGCTGGCAAAACGTAAGATGAAGGTTTCCGATCTTGCAGATAAGGTTGGAATCACTCTCGCCAACATATCAATATTAAAAAACGGCAAAGCTAAGGCAGTACGCCTTGAAACTCTTGATAAGATATGCGAAGTCCTGGATTGTCAGCCCGGTGATATATTAGAACATCAGAAATAAAGGAAACGACTAATGAGTAAATACCAATTCAGAAACAAACAACCGAACAAAAAAGTAAAGAATCTCCTTATTGCCTGTTCTATTATATTCGGCATAATACTTGTATTCTGGCTCTTCTTCCATGTATTTATGGGCTTTGGAACCTTTAAAGGCAAAACATATAAATCCTATATAAAAAGATCTCAAGCTAAATTCTATCATAATAGTATCCCTCAGGATGCCGAGGATTTCAGATTTGAATCACATAACTATGGACTTGTAGCCTTTTCAGCTGTAGGTTTTACACTTCACGGACAGGTGTATGATGATTTTGTAAATGGTATAACTCAGAATATGCACGGTAAGGTCGTCGGGTATTTAGAAATTGGTAAAGAACTGGATTATACAGGTTTGAAAGTTTCAGAAACAGTAAACAATTATGATAGATACCAAAATTATATAGGTTTTCCCACGAAAGCACATGATGATGTGATATTTGATTATGTGACAGATGATAATATCATGGACTACACCATCCTTTATTATGACTTTTACGAGGGAGCTGGCGAGCGTTTAAATACCATTGCCACTAATCCGGCCACAGGACGAATAATAATATATGATTATGGAAGTAATTAAGGAGGATAATTAAATGGATAACATGAATCAGGATAATATGAATCCAAATATGAAGGCAACTCCACACGGTGCAGCTCCTACTCCACAAGCTGCTACATATGCCGCAAATGGTGCTGCGCAAGCTGGAACATACGCTGGAAACGGGGCTACGAAAGCTGCCAGATACAGTGTAGTTCCTTCCCCACAGGCTTTAACCTGGGAAGAACGTTATCAGCCTAAGGAAGATATCGAAACACTTAACTTCAGAGAGAAAATGGCAAGCAAGCTAGGCTTAGCTTCGCTGATATATGCTCTCTTCTCTACATTCTGTATATATGATAACTGGGCAGGTATAACGATGCCTCTCTTTGCTATAGGTTCTCTTATATATATGGTATACGGTCTAAAGCAGTATGACATAAAGATAAAGAAGTACGGATGGTTCTACGGTGCTGTTATTATCGCCCTTGCATTATCCAATTTCCTTACCGGAAATCTAGCTTTACATTTCTTCAACTGCACGGGTATTATACTACTGATATTCACTTTCCTGCTTCATAATGTATATGACGACAGCCGCTGGAACTTTTCTAAGACTACATTTGCCATCATAGAATCATTCTTCTGCTCCATCGGAGCCTTAAGCGACTATACCAAAGATATGAAGGTATTAAAAAAACGTAAAGCAGAACATACCGTCGAGAAGAACCATACTTTCAAATATATCCTTATCGGTCTACTAATTTCAATTCCGTTAGTAGCTGTACTTCTTACTCTTCTGTCTCAGGCAGATATGATATTCGGAGATCTTCTGAAGACATATTTCAGATTCAAATTCGATTTCGATAATGCATTTGGTATAGCGATTACATTTGCCGTACTTTACTTCGGCTCATACTGTGTACTCAGATTCTTTTCAAAGAAAACAATAAATGAAGAAGTAATAGAGAAAAGAAATATGGAACCTGTGATTGCCATCACAGTACTCTCAATAGTATCTGTTATCTATCTTCTGTTTTCAGTTATACAGATAGTATATCTGTTCTGGGGCGGAGTTAAGCTTCCGGAAAAATATACCTATGCCGAATACGCAAGAGAAGGTTTCTTCCAGTTTCTTGCAGTAAGCATCATAAACTTCCTTATGGTACTGTTCGTAAATAAACATTTCAGAGAGAACGTGGTACTTAAGGTGCTTATGACTATCATATCAATCTGTACATATATTATGATCGCATCAAGCTGTATGAGAATGCTTCTTTATATAGATGCATATCTTCTCACTTTCCTCAGAGTACTTGTTCTGTGGGGACTGGCAGTACTTTCACTGTTCTTTATCGCAGTCATAATATCAATATACAAAAACGATTTTCCGCTTTTCAAATACTGCGTTGTTGTTGTGAGCATACTTTATCTATTCCTGAGCTTCTCACATCCTGACCATGTTATCGCAGATTATAACCTGTCAAATATAGCCGGAAAAGATGCTAAAGCAAACATAAGCTGTGACTACGATTACCTCACAAATCTTTCAACCGACGCAGCACCGGTAATCGCACAGTATGATGGTGAGTGGGTACGTGAATACTTCCTTAACAATTCAGAATTCTACCGTAACAGAAGTATCAGACAGTTTAACCTTTCCTATTACACCGCCAAAGTCTTATCCGAAACAAAATAACGCAAAAAGATGACAGTTTTTCATCAGGTGAAAAACTGTCATCTTTTGTTATACCATGACGCTCAGGACCCCTCTGAGCACTCTCATTTCTATATGTGTCTCATCTCCGATGTACTCTCCATCAGCGTGAAGTACCATCGGTCTGTCCGCATCAAATACAAGTCCATCCACATCTTTTAGAAGGAAGCCCTTCTTACCTTCATGTTTTCCCTTGGTAAGCAGCGGGAGCATGAAAAATGTCTTCCACTTCGGGATGCCCGACACTGCACATACCGAAAGCTTTCCATCTTCAGGTGAAGCATTTGGATTCATAGGAACCCCTCCTCCCTCAGCAAAGAAATTCATAGCAGCAAGGAAGATGAGTTTATTATAGGTCTCCTCCTCGATCGTGTCTGATTTTATACCGTCCCCACTTATATCTGAAGTCTTAAGTTTTACCTTGACATCATAAGTCTCCATACTGAAAAGTGTCGTAAGGGTAAGTACGATATAAGACAGACTGCCTATTCCAAGCTTATTCAGGAACTTCTTGACCTTTGAGTCAAGATTCTTCTTACAAACAATAGCATCCAGACCTATTCCGGAGCTTATTCCGAAGTATCTTCTTACTCCATTTCCGGTGATCACTTCACCTATATCGATGTTACGGCCCACAACTGAAGCAAGGATTATATCAAGAGCTTTGTCGGGATCCTTTGGAATCCCCATGCCCCTTGCGAAATCATTTCCCGAACCTGTAGGAATGACACCGAAGCGGATCCTTGAGAAATCACTGATTCCGTTCAGAACCTCGTTTATTGTACCGTCGCCACCAACAACTATTAGTCTGATATCATCCTCAGGCAGCTCCGATATCCTCTTGGCAAGTTCCCCGGCATGTCCGGGTCTCTTGGTAACATATGCTTTATAATCTATTTCCTTTTCTTTCAGCAGGAAATGTACTCTATTCCAGGTTTTCCTCGCCTTACCGCTTCCACCTGTATAATTGACTATAAAATAAAACATAAATAATCCCCTTTAAGCATAATAATCCAGATTATATATCTTTCTGAGATTCATAAGATATTCTGACATATTGTCAAATGCAACCTTTAATCCTTCAACTATGAAAACATCCGGAAGTTCATTATCAATATAAAACTCGGTAAAAATAATATTCATATCAACCAGTGCTGTTGTAGATTCCTTCTCAACAAAATCAGTCAGCGCCTCGTCGAATTTCTTAACTATCCTGAAATACTCTGAATTTCTTACTGCTGTATTACCTATGATCAGCTTATGATAATATACAACTCCCTCTGTATATCCCTTTTTCTCTGAATACTCTTCTACTGCCTTTTTAATATCAAAAAGCTCTGTTAAACCCATTAGTCTATCCCTCCTGTATATCTTTTTCAGACGCTTTACTGTCTATATCTTTCTCATATTCACTATCTTTGTTAAATACATAATCCTTACCAGGAAGAATTGCATTTAGAATTATTCCTGCAAGTGAACCAACTGCAAGTCCGGAAAGAGATATTCTCATTCCTCCTACGGCAAATGTAATGGAACCGGCAGAACTATAAGTAATACCGATAGAAAAAACAAGAATGATAGCTGCTATGATTACATTCCTTGATTTATTAAAATCAACCTGATTCTCAACAATATTTCTTACACCTACCGCTGAGATCATTCCATATAAAACAAGGGATATTCCGCCCATTACAGGTGTAGGAATAGCTGATATGCAGGCAGCAATCTTAGGTGAGAATGAAAATATCATTGCAAATACAGCAGCTATTCTTATAACAACAGGATCATAAACCTTGGAAAGTGAAAGAACTCCGGTATTCTCACCGTAGGTGGTATTTGCCGGTGCTCCGAAAAGTGAAGCAACTATTGTGGCAACTCCGTCACCGATAAGTGTTCTGTGAATTCCGGGATCCTTTATAAAGTTTCTGTCCACTGTGGATGATATGGCAGATATATCACCGATATGCTCAACTATCGTAGCTATTGATATAGGTACGATAGTTATAACCGAAGTAATGATAAGCTTTGAGTCTACATTTCCTAATAAAGAGAATACAGTATCGCTCATTTTAAAAGGAAGGCCAACCCATGGTGCATCAACTATTGCATTTACGGATGCCACGGAAAAAAGTCTGAGATTATCTATTCCGCCAATTGTTATATATTCAGCACCATCGGCTCCCACTATTGTCTCTCCAAAAAGAACAGCTATCAAAACAGCTATAAAACAGGAACCAAGAACACCAAGAATAATGGGAACTATCCTGATCATTCCTTTTCCATAGATATTACATAGTATTATTATAAATATTGCGATCACTGCGACCAGCCAGTTTGTCGAACAATTATCAACTGCTGACTGTGAAAGAGAAAGTCCGATACCTATAATAATAGGACCGGTTACGATGGGTGGAAAGAAATTCATTACCTTTTCCACACCGAATATTTTTATAAGTCCGGCAAGTATAAGATAAACCACACCTGCACAGGCTACACCAAAACAGGCATATGGCAGAAGCTCTTTCTCACCATTAGGAGCTATGGCTGCATAGCCGGCAAGAAAAGCAAATGAAGATCCGAGAAATGCCGGTACCTTTCTTTTTGAAAAAAGATGGAAAAGCAAAGTACCTATTCCGGCAAAAAGAAGTGTAGATGAAACACTTAACCCCGTCAGTGCAGGAACCAGAACAGTTGCACCAAACATAGCAAACATATGCTGAATTCCGAGAACAATCATCTTAGTCGGACCAAGGTCCCTCGCATTATAAACAGGCCCCTGTTCCTTCTTTAAATCTTTACCCATAGTCATACCCCCGTTTTATGTACCTAGCTATGATCAGAGCATATATAAACTGATGCTGATCATTATCCACACCATCTTTAATCATAGGACAATACCCCAGAAATGTAAACCGTTTTTTTATGTGAATTTTGTTTACTTTAGGTGCATTTTATTGTAATATATTCAATGTCAAAAAAGTGTTTATTTTTAAGGAGGATACTCATGTTAGACAGACCAAGTTTAAAACAAAAAGGTATGTTTGCTTTTAAGAAAAACTACTGGTGTTGTGTAGTAGTAGCTCTTATCATCGCATTTGTAAGCGGTGGTGGTGGAGGCAGCACAGGTTCATCAAGATCCTATAAGAGTCTCAAAAACCCATCCAGCTCAACAGGAGTTTCAGGAAATAATTCATATGATGAATTCAATGATCTCCTGAACGATTATAACCACGGTGATGGTTCAGATGCAGCCAGAAAAGGCGCATTTGCTGTATTAGGTGCACTTACCGGCGTATTACTTGTTATAATACTTATTGCCACACTTATCGGAGTTGCATTCAAGGTATTTGTTTCAAATCCTATACTTGTAGGATGTAAACGATACTTTACCATCAACTCGTATGATAAACCGAATTTTGGTGAGATAGTTTTCGCATTCAAAAAAGGAATCTACATGAATGTTGTTAAGGTTGAATTCATGAAGAATCTTTTTATCTTCCTCTGGACTCTCCTTCTCATCGTTCCCGGAATCATCAAGTCATATGAATACTATATGGTAGACTATATCCTTTCAGAGGATCCTGACATCGATTACAAGTCAGCTCTTGAGCAGAGTAGAAAGATGATGGATGGATATAAATGGGCTACATTCGTACTTGAGCTTTCATTTATAGGATGGCAGATTCTTTCAGCATTAACATGTGGTATCCTTGGTATATTCTATGTTAATCCATATGTACACGCTACATATTCAGAACTTTTCCTCTACTTAAGAGAAAGAAGCTTCCCTGGAGCAGGTCCTTACTATGTACCAAAGTTAGCTGGCGCATTCGGCGGACAGCAGTTCAATCAGGGTCAGCAGTTTAACCAGGGTCAGCAGTTCAACCAGCCACAGCAGTTCAATCAGGGTCAGCAGTTCGGTCAGGGACAGCAGTATACACCGGGCCAGCAGTACAATCCTGTACAGCCACCTGCATCACCTGCAAGTTATGCTCCATCAGAGCCATACAGCCCTTCAACAGCTAATCCTATATCAGCTGCACAGAATACATACGGAATCAAGCATGATGATACTCCGGCTCAGTCAGCAGGTTCAGATCAGCCATATAATCCTGATCAGACATATTCACCTGACCAGACATTTTCAGCTGATCAACCATATGCACCGGATCAGCCATACGCTGCAGACCAGCCATATGCCGCTGACCAGCCATATGCACCGGATCAGCCATATGATTCATCATCAACTGATTCATCAATAGATCCAAACGGTTATTACAACCAGTAAAATATAGTAATTTACAGTAAATTACAGTGAAACAAAAAAGGTGACACTTTTTCATCAGATGAAAAAGTGTCATCTTTTTGATTTAACCTATATTATTTTGTTCCGAAGATACGGTCGCCGGCATCTCCAAGGCCAGGGCAGATGTAGGCGTTGTCGTTAAGGCATCTGTCTACGTTGCCTATATATATTTCTATATCAGGATGTGATTCGGCCAGCTTCTTTATTCCTTCCGGTGCAGCTATGATGCAGAGGAACTTGATATTTTTTCCGCCGCTCTTCTTTATGAAATCAACTGCTGCAACTGCGGAACCGCCTGTAGCAAGCATAGGATCGAGCACTGCTATCATTCTCTGATCTATAGGATCAGGAAGCTTGCAGTAATATTCATGAGGTTCATGGGTTTCAGGATCACGATAAAGACCTACATGTCCTACTTTAGCTGTTGGAACAAGTGCTGTGATTCCGTTTACCATACCGAGTCCGGCACGAAGTATTGGAACTATGGCAAGCTTCTTTCCGTCTATCATAGGTGACATACATTTCTCGATTGGAGTTTCAACCTCCACATCCTTAAGCGGAAGATCTCTGAAGGCTTCAAATGCTTCAAGCATAGCTATCTCCTCTACCAGCTTACGGAATTCATTTGTTCCTGTGTTCTTGTCACGAAGCAGTGATATCTTATGCTTGATCAGTGGGTGCTCCATAACAATTACATTTTCATAATCCTTGTACATTATTATCTCCTTTCCCCTTTCATATAATCTTTTAATTTAAATTATTTTTTATTCAATAACATCCTCTTCCATAAAGTACATACGTGCTGCAAAGTCTGAAAATACTCTGGTCTTATCGTTGAAACCTGTGCCGGCATAAGCAGGTGAAAGCTTCACTCCTGCATTCATTATAGCACTTCCAAACATTTTCAGGTCTTCTTTTTCACCATCAAGTTTATAGAATTTGGATATTACATCCTGGGTAACTGAACCCGGTTTTATATGAACCGGCGAAACTGTGTTCACCAGATCACCAAACTGTTTAATACTTATCTTTATCTCACGGTTATAGAAATGATAGTATTTATCATCATCCAGTCCCACGGCTTTATAATACTGATAGGCATTATTTGAAACCGCAGTCTTCTGTACGATCATTCCAACCGCCTTTTTCTTATCAGGTGAAACAACCGTCCATTCAGTAATATTATTATGAGAAGATGTATCAGAGGCGCCTGCCATATCACCAAAGCTTCTGCCACGGTACATCTGACCAAACTGAAATACCTTGCGATACTCCTTATATATCTTTATCTGCTCTTTTATCTCAGCTATATCTTCCCTGCTCATATCGCAGAGATTACATTCATATCCAAGACTACCAAAGGCAGCCACGGCAAATCTAGTCTCAAGCGGCGTAACTCTGAGTGTCTGATGATTTGGCACACCGGATACATGAGCGCCCCAACAGCTCTGCGGGTATCCATAGCTGTAGCCGGTCTGTATCTCGGCTCTCATAATGGCATCCGTATCATCACTGCCCCATATCTGCGGGAAGTACCTGAGTATACCAAGGTCAAACCTGTTTCCACCCGAAGCACAGCCCTCAAAGAGAATATTTGGAAATCTCTTGGTCAGCACTCTTAAGACTGTATATAGTCCCATCACATATCTGTGAGTCAGCTCACTCTGTTTATTAAAATGCGCCGTCTCGTCCTTTATACTATCCAGATACTCCGAATAGATATCCGTAAGTGTTCTGTTCATATCCCACTTTACGTACTCTATAATCCCAGAACTGAAAACCTGTGACATGGACTCAATTATATAGTCCTGAACCTCCGGTCTGGAAAGATCCAGCATCCTCTGTCTTCTGCCTTCGCTGTGAGATTGTCCCGGTATCTGAATCGCCCAGTCAGGATGGCTTCTATAAAGCTCAGAGTCAACATTTACCATCTCAGGCTCAACCCATACACCGAAGGAAAGCCCCAGTTTATTTATCTTACTTGCAATGCTCTTAAGACCACCCGGCAGTTTAGTCTTGTTAGGAGTCCAGTCGCCAAGAGAAGAACCATCATCATTTCTCTTACCGAACCAGCCGTCATCCATTACAAAGAGCTCAATTCCCACATCTCTTCCTGCCCTGGCAAGCTTCAGAAGCTTCTTCTCATTTATATCGAAATACGCCGCCTCCCAGCTGTTAAGAAGAATTGGTCTTTCCTTATCTGCAAACTCAGGACGAATAACATGCTTTCTGATAAATCTGTGCATGTTAACGCTCATCTGATTAAAGCCTTTATCAGAAAATGTAATCACCGCTTCAGGTGCTTCAAACTCCGCTCCCCCTTCCAGATACCATCCGAAGCCACGGGGATTTATGCCCCAGAGGATTCTTGTCTTATCAAATTCATTCACCTCAGCTATCTCTGCATGGTTACCGCTGTATATAAGATTAAATCCATAAACCGCTCCCGCATCCTCAGTTGTATGAGGAGTGGATATCATAAAAAATGGATT
>JAFWSY010000104.1 GCA_017519155.1 Eubacterium sp. | reverse complement strand
TGTAATAGAAAGAGAAACACATATTAACTGAGCAGCAAAAAAGAATAATACCCCCTTGAAAAGCTTCTTCTTCCATCTAATCCCCATGTTTTCTCCTTTCCTTAAGACGAAGCACGCCCGGATTACTTTTTTACGTACCGTGAATAGTAACTATGACTCTACATATTTCTTAATCTCTTTAAAATCTATAATCAGCTTCCCATCATATATCTCAACCGGAACCTTGTCCTTGAATGTATACATGGTTATACTGTCACTATCTTCAAAATAATACTTGATTATCTTATCGTTTTCGTAATCGACTATCCAGTACTCCCTCACTCCATTTTCCTTATACTTCGTCATCTTGACATACATATCCATTCTTCTGCTTGAATGAGACATTACCTCAAGAACAAAGTCCGGAGCTCCTTTAACATTTTTCCCATTGTTCAACTTATCTTTATCACAGATAACTATCATATCCGGCTGGACAACTGTCATATCATCCTTATCATATTCCAGACGGACATCTACCGGAGACATAAGCACCTTGCAGGCACCTTTATTGTTAATTATAAATTCTCTAAACCCCAAAAATACTTCTCCGACTATACTCTGATGAGGTACGTTGGGAGCGTCCATCTTGTAGATATAACCATCTATAACTTCTACTCTCACGCCTTCCGGAAGCTGAAGCTTTGCATAATCCTTATATGTATATCCACCCTGTGTAAATATCTCTCCATTGGAACCTGTGGGATCATCTAATGCAGAACTGCCCTTTGAAAAGAAACGGTTTGATTCAGCCACATATCCATTAACAACTGCTTTTTCATAACTACTTTTAAAATCATTTCTGTTTGATGTATTATCCTTTACAAACTTCTCAAAAAACTTTGAAAGTCTCTCTATGGTAGCTCTTCTCGGTCTCGTTACATATCCGCCAAATATCTTCTGTATAGAGCTGATAGAAACATCCTCGCAGCCTTTTTGTATATCTTCATATGATATACCGTAACTTTGTCTGATCTGATTCATTTCTTCTACAGTAAGCATGCTTCACACCTCCTTGTATTTGATATCATAATTTTATCATTTTTTCAAATATATATCAATATATCATTTCGCGTTTTAGTTTACATAACTCCAAAAAAGATTATAAAAAGAGCTGCTCTTCGGACATCAATCTATCCAATAAGCAGCTCTGACATTTTTTTCAACAAAGCATTCAGTTCTTTATGCTTTCTTCATTACCTCGTCATATACCTTTGTTATTTCTTCATCCGGTGCAGGTGTAACAAGACTTACAACTACGATAAAGATAAGCGCTACAAGAAACGCAGGTGCAAGCTCATACAGGTTCCATGCTCCGCCCAGTGGACGAACGCCGTACTTCCATATGAATACCATTGCCATACCTGAGATCATTCCTGCAACAGTACCATACATATTTGTTCTCTTCCAGAACAGTGACATCAGCATAGCAGGTCCGAATACTGCTCCGAAACCGGCCCATGCAAAGGATACGATATTGAAAACTGAGCTTGAAGGGTCCCATGCGATTACTACACCAAGAACTGCAACAATTACAAGAGTAAGTCTAGCAGTAAGCATAGCAGCTGTCTCGCTGAGCTTAACCTTAAATACGTCCTGGATTATATTTTCCGAAACTGCAGAAGATGCTGCGATAAGCTGTGAGTCTGCAGTTGACATGGTTGAAGCAAGAATTCCGGCTATGATAAGACCACCGATAAGTGCGTAAGCAAATCCGTACTGTGAGATGTGATCAGCCAGTACTACGATAAGTGTTTCTGCCTTTGAAGATGATGTAGGATCCTCGATAAGTGAATCAAGAACTCCTGCCTGTGTCATGGCACGACCTACAACTCCAAGGAATGTAGCAACACCAAGTGAGATAACAACCCATACGGATGCAACTCTTCTTGAAAGCTTAAGCTTATCAGGATTCTCGATAGCCATGAATCTAAGTAAGATATGAGGCATACCAAAGTATCCGAGTCCCCAGCAGAACATTGTAATCTTATTAAAGAGACCATAAGGATCTCCGGAATTAGTTGCATTGTTAAATGTAGCGTTCATATCCAGATAACCCTGAAGCTGGTTTGCATTTGATATTACAGCATCCATTCCTCCGGCCTGATTGATACCGTAGAAAAGAACTATTATAAGAGCGATACTCATAACGATTGACTGAATAAAGTCAGTTGTTGATGCAGCAAGGAAACCACCTGTAGTTGTATAACCAACGATAATAATTGCAGATACGATCATTGCCAGCTGATAGTTTACACCAAAGAGCTGTGCGAAAAGCTTTCCGCAGGCAGCAAAACCTGATGCTGTATATGGTATGAAGAAAATGATAATGGCAAGTGCACCGATCAGAAGTGTGATATTATTCTTATCATTGAATCTCTTCTTGAAATACTCAGGAAGTGTAATAGCGTCCAGTTTAGCTGTATAATTTCTAAGTCTTTTTGCGGTAAAGAGCCAGTTAAGATAAGTACCAACTGCAAGACCTATAGCAGTCCAGCCCGCATCAGCTATTCCCGAAAAATAAGCAAGTCCCGGAACACCCATAAGAAGATATGAACTCATATCAGATGCCTCGGCACTCATGGCAGTAACAAAAGGACCAAGCTTACGTCCGCCCAGGTAGAAATCACCAACATCCTTCGTTTTCCTTGATGCAAGAAAACCTACAACAAGCATTCCCGCCAGATAAACAACTATTGAAACAATAATACCGATCTGTGCAGCAGTCATTTTCTGTCCCTCCATTTTTCATAGAATATTATTCAAAAGCAAGAATAATTTTACCATGTAAGACATACCATGTCACTTATTTCTTTTCAAATATCATGGTATTAGATTCGTTATCTGATCCGACTTTATAAATCATTTTACTGCCTTTTATTTCTACTGTGTTAAATGTAAAACTGTCAGATAC
>JAFWSY010000103.1 GCA_017519155.1 Eubacterium sp. | reverse complement strand
TTTGACATGAAGAAGGGCGCAATTCATACTGTGAACCTTCTGAGGGAGAATATGTAACGGGTGACAAGCTATGAATAAGAAAAAAGTACTGCTTACCAAAAATCTTCTGACCATGGACGGAGCTACGAAGATAGTATATGACCTGATCCATGAGATGGATAAGGAAACGGATGATATAAGCTTCGACTGGTTTCTCTACAGCCCTGACGGACACGATAATGTGAAGCGTTTCAGGGAAATGGGCTGCAGGATATTTCTTGACAAGACTCAGAAGGAACGTAAGAAGAAGTCAAAGCTTCTGTATTTTGCTACAAAATATATAAAGATAATTAAATTCCTTAAAAAGCAGAAATATGATGTGATCCATATAAATACCGACGATATGTTCAGGTTTGATCTTCTGATTGCGGCAAGGATTGCCGGGGTGCCTGTAAGGATAATTCATTCCCACAATTCGCAGGGAGAGAATATGAAGGGTATCAGAGGAAAGAAATTCCTTCAGAATGCGGCAAAGGTGCTTGTTGAGCATAATGCGACTGAGCTTGTTGCCTGCTCTGAGTCGGCAGCAAAATGGATGTATACCAAAAAGGGCGCAAAAAGAGCGGTTGTGCTTAATAATGGTATAGACGTTGAGAAATACCGCTACAATGAAGAGTGGCGTAAAAATATCAGGCATCAGCTTGGAGTTGCCGATAATGAAGTGCTTCTCGGAAATATCGGAAGACTTTCGGAACAGAAGAATCATGCATTTTTAATAAAGAGCTTTGCAGCTCTTACAGAGAAGTGCCCTAAGGCGAAGCTGCTTATAATAGGTGAGGGACCGCTTCTTCCGGATATTAAGGCAGAGATAGCAGAGCTTGGTATCGGCGACAGAGTCATCCTTATCGAGAAGACCGATAATGCAAATGAATATTATTCTGCTATGGATCTCTTTGTAATGACAAGCATTCATGAGGGACTTCCTCTTGTAGGTGTTGAGGCACAGGCTGCTGGACTCAGCTGTGTATTCTCGGATGCTATTACAAGAGAGCTTATGATAAGCGATAAGGTTTCCTTCCTTGCACTTTCGGAGGGAGAGGATAAATGGGCAGAGGCTTTGGAAAAAGTCATTGAAAGCCCGGCTCTGGTTGACAGAAACAGAGCGGATATGGTAAGAGATAAAGGCTATGACATAACTTCTTCGGCTGAGAAGCTTAAGAGGTTATATACGAGGTCATAGTTAGCAGAACTCATTTTATACATTTGCTGCTGACCGGCGGTAGAAGATATCAGACGGCGGCAGATCGAAAGGCAGGTAATAACATGAATATTGGATTACTTATAGCAGGTGGTTCGGGTGCGAGAATGCATCAGGATATTCCTAAGCAGTTTATCACCGTAAATGAAAAGCCTGTTATTGTCTATACACTTGAGGCTTTTCAGTCACATCCGCAGATAGATGCGATCGCGGTTGTATGTATAGCAGGCTGGGAGAATGTGCTTCGTGCATATGCAAAGCAGTTTGATATAACAAAGCTTCAGTACGTTATCCCGGGCGGTGAGAACGGACAGGGCTCTATAAGAAACGGAGTTTATGAGCTGGAGAAGCATTTCTCCAAGGATGATATAGTGCTCATACATGATGCCATAAGACCTATGGTGTCTGCGGATATCATTTCCGACTGTATCAGAGTTACAGAGGAGCACGGCTGCGGTATCACAACTATACCTTGTGCGGAGGCTATGCTTCAGACAACCGATGGAATGGTTTCGACCGGAAGCTATCCAAGAGATAATCTGAAGAGAACACAGACTCCTCAGGGCTTCAGAATAGGCGATATCTGTGATCTTCACAGAGAGGCGCTTGAGAAGGGAGTTACCAATTCGGTGGCCTCATGTACACTTATGATAGAACTGGGACGCCCGGTATACTTCTCAAAGGGTTCTGAGAAGAATATCAAGCTTACTACGGTTGAGGATATTGACATTTTCAAGGCGCTTCTTATGGCCAAGAGGTCAGAGTGGCTTAAGGATTAGTAAATAGAGGGATTTCTATGCGCGGCAGGGTACTTATCAGAAAGAAAATATTTCAGAATAATCTGTCTTATGACGTACCTACAATACTTTTCTTTGCAGGTTTTTTTCTGCATGAATTATCGGTCATCATCGATACATCCATGTTTGCATATTCTGCAAATGAAAGCATGACGCCGCTCGGCTTTTTTGCAAAGATAATCCGTTTTACCGCATACGGGGTGATGCTTCTTAAGATCATCTATGACTGCGGCGTGGGAAAGAAAAATATACTTTTCTTATATGCAGCGGCAGGGATAACAGGACTTTCGTTTGTTGCAAGCAGAAATTCTGTGCTGGTATTCTATCTTCTGATCATGATAGCAGCGATAGGCATCAGTGACAGAACGGTACTTTTATCAACGATAATTGCGCAGAGCCTTATGCTTTTTATCACAGTCAGCCTTTCTATGGTAAATGTGATCGAAAATGCAGTCAATATCGACCGAAAGGGCCGTGTCAGGGAGTTCTTAGGCTTTCAGTGGGCGACAACGGCTCCTATACTCTTCCTTTTTATCGTGTTTGGCGGCATTTACCTGAATAGATGGCGGCTGAGTCTTATAGGAGCGGTTCTGATAAATGTTGTTAACGTATTCCTCTTCATCCTTACGGACAGCAGGATGGCATTTCTTGTTACTTTCGTTACGACGCTGCATTTTTTATGCTTTGGACATCTGATGAAAAAGGGCAGCTTCGCCAGAGCGTTGAAATGGATATTTATAGCGCTTCCGTGGCTTTTTGCAGTTTTTTCAATATATCTTCACAAGATATATACTGAGGACAGTGCTTTTCTGGTAAAGCTTAATGCGAAGCTTTCAAACAGACTTTATCTCGGAAACAGAGGTATTAAAGAATACGGTATCCACCTCTTTGGAAATAAGATCAAATGGGTTGGATATTCAATCGGTGAAACAGATGAGGTAAAGGCCGGAGGGTACAACTTTGTTGACTGCTCGTATCTTCAGATACTTCTGGAGTATGGTGTTCTGTTCCTTTTACTGATACTTGTCATATACAGCTTTATAATCTATAAGGCTTATAAAAGTAATAAATATTATGCGGTTTGGATACTGGCTATAATTCTTATGTTTGGTATGACAGAGCCGAGACTTTTAAATCTTTTATATAATCCGTTTATCCTTCTTGCCTGTGCAGGAATGATAAAAGAGAAGGAACAAAGGATTAACAAAGAGGAGATCTTGTCTGATGGAGATAAATGTTAAAAATTCCAACAGAATAGACTGGATAGATATAGCGAAGTTCTTTGCGGCTATGCTGGTGGTCATGGGGCATACACTGACTCTTGACCGGCTTGGCAGGGCATTTCGCGGCGGGGTGTATTCATTTCACATGCCTCTTTTCTTTATCGTAGGAGGAATGACCTTTAAATTCTCTAAGGATAAGGAAGATTTCATAAGGAGAATGAAGCATTCTGCGAAGCATCTTATGATCCCGGTAGTATTTATCATAGTCATCAGGATATTTGTTTATAATATCGATGATCTGAGCGTTATGGGTTCGGTGAATTTCTGGAAATCGAATCTTTATACGCTTATCTTTGCAAGAGGGTTAGAGATGAATTACGGAGGGATTTATGCGGCTGCCATGGGTATGCCGTGGTTCTTCTTCGCATATTTTATCTCAAAAGAGATATTTGATTATCTGCATCTGGTTTTCAGTAAGGAACAGTTTCCGGTGGTATGTATATTTACTGCGATACTCGGAATGTGCTGCAAGAATGTAAAGATGGCATTTTCCATCGATACTGCAATGGTCGCAGTGCTTTTTCTTCTGATCGGACAGCTCCTTATAAAGTTTGACTATAAACGTCTTGTGATTGTTAAGGCGATCATATTTGGAATCATATGGTATATACTGCTCAGAATATGCTTCCCGAATCTCTATGAGATTACATATTTTGAATTTGCAACTAAGGATTATTCGATCGTTCCAATCTCTATCCTCTGTGCGGTGGCTGGCTCGATGGTTGTATTTTCGGTGAGCGCTTTTATTGAGAGAGCCGGGATCATCAGAAAGCCTCTTGCTTTCTTCGGAAGGAATTCGATGATATTCTTCCTGGTTCACTGCGTGGATGTTGCGTGGAAGGTCTTTTGGGATATCTTCAGCAATCAGTTTGCTAATGGTATAGTGAGATGTCTTACGGATATTGTGGTTTTCCTGATCGTTATGCTGGTCATAAAGCTTATTTCATTAAGGCGTACCAAATAAGGCACTTATAACAAAATTAAAAGCAAAAATCATACAAAAATACCTTAAGTTTTTTGTGTGATTTTTGCTTTTTTTATTGTATAATCAAGGTAGTGTGGTGTTTTTAAAAATACCGGTAGGAATATGGCTGCAGGAAAACGGCTGAGATGTCCACAAAAAAGTCTTGAATGCGCTGATCAGACGTTATTAAAAATATGGAAAAGGGGAATACAGCATTGAAAAAGGGTATAGGAAAAAGGATAAAAAGCTTCATAATGGCTGCTGCTGTAGCATTTTCGGCATTAGGGCCGGTAAGCAGTACGGCAGAGGCAAGATCGGTTTCAGGAGAGACCATAAGATTTAATGATTCAAGGACTATTACGGATTATAAATATTCGGATATTTCATACAATTATGCAAAGCTTCTTCAATATTCTCTGTATCTGTATGACGCAAATATGTGCGGAACCAATGTTGGAAACAGAAGCCTTCTCAGCTGGAGAGGCAACTGTCACACCTATGATAAGGCAAAATATACATTAAAGAGCGGAAAGACAATAGATGTTGATGTAACCGGCGGCTTCCACGATGCCGGAGATCATGTAAAGTTCGGTATCACAGAGGCGTATTCGGCAATGGTGCTCGAGATGAGTTACTACACAGATAAGGCGGCTTATGAGGCTGCCGGACAGACCGGACATATGAAGACCATCGCTGATCATTACGCAGAGTACCTGAAGAAATGTATGGTACTTAACGATGATGGCAGGATTGAAGCCTTTGTAGTTCAGGTCGGCGAAGGAAATGATGACCATAATACATACTGGGGCGCGCCTGAGAAGCAGCCACAGTCAAGTGGAAGAAAGATATATTTTGCAGATGCCAAGGGTAATTATTCTACAGATATCGTAGCTCTTTCGGCTGCGGCTCTTGCTCTGCATTATCTTAATTATAAGGATACTTCAAGCCTTACAGCAGCAAGAAAGCTTTTTACATTTGCCAAGAATAATCCGAAGGCTGTTAATACAACTGCAGGAAGCTTCTATGCATCATCAGGCTGGGAGGATGATTACTGCCTCGCAGCGGCTATCCTTTACCAGATAACAGGAACAGAAAGCTATAACACAGAATATAATAAATACTGTAATACAACCAAGGGAAACAACATTTACTGGGCACTCAGCTGGGACAATACAGCACCGGTCATTGCTTACTTTAAAAATGACGCCGGAAAGCTTAAAAGCTCTGCTGATGTTGCCGGAAGCCATATCTCAAATGAAGGCTATGTATGTCTTCTTGACTGGGGTTCGGCAAGATATAATACAGCTCTTCAGTATGTAGGTCTTCTCTATGATAAGGTTTCAAAGACTTCAACCTACAGAAATACTGAGGAAGCACAGATGAAGTTCCTTCTCGGAAATAACTCACAGAAGCAGTGCTTCGTTGTCGGATATAATGCATATTCACCGCAGTATCCTCATCATGAGGCGGCTTCAGGCTATGGCTTCTCAGAGCTTGACCAGGGTACATATCCTATGAAGTACAGTCTGATCGGTGCTCTGGTTGGCGGACCTAAGTCAGACGGAACCTATGCAGACACGGCAGATGACTATATCTATAATGAAGTTGCAATAGATTACAACGCAACACTCGTTGCATCGGCAGCGGCTATATATTCAGGACATATCGGTGAGTCGGGACAGACTGTTGATTCAAAGTATTATAAGGATAACAGCGATCCTGAACCAGAGAAGCTCTATGATGTAAGAAAAATGACATATAAGGGAGTTACCGGATGGTATTATGCACCGGAAGGAAAGGTAATTCCTACATTTAACGGCTTTGCTTCAAATAAGAGCGGCTGGTGGTATCTTGAAAACGGAAAGGTATCCTTCAAGGTTACTGATGTCATCCATGGAAAGGTAAAGGGTAAGACAGGCTGGTGGTACGTAAAGGACAGTAAGGTACAGTTTGTCGATACAGTTGCCAAGAATTCCAAGGGCTGGTGGTAC
>JAFWSY010000102.1 GCA_017519155.1 Eubacterium sp. | reverse complement strand
AGCAGGCCAGAGCCATATTTCCATCTCCGGACTTAACCTGGATAAGCTTCAGTCCACTCTTTTCCTGATATTTTCCTCCGATGCTGTCAACGAAGTTTGAACCTTCTTCCAGCTGGAAAACCTCTACAAGACTGAGCTTTGCATTCTTGCCTGTTTTTATTCGGATATCATTAGCTCCGAAGGAAGGCTTTCCCTTAAAGATCATCACTACTGTAAGCTCGGAATTCTCACCGAGAACAATTGATGTACGTGACAATCTGCCAACATTATCATCATTATAATCGAAAACAAGTCTTATAGGTTCTTCTACCTTTACATCTGCCGATACAGTATATGAAGCCCCGCCGGTCTTAGCCTTATGTGACATCTGACGAAACTCCTCTCCCGCACCCAGTCCAACATCACCGAGACATATAGAGGTAAAATCGACCTTTCCTTCTCTAACCTCAGAAGGCATATTCTCAACTGTACATACAGCCTTTTCCATAACATCCGGAACAGCCACCGTATGCTCATTTACTCTAAGCCAGGTCCATGTCGGAGCCGGCAGCTTATTAATAATCATATTTGTCATTTATTATTCCTCATCCGGCCGTTATTCGACCACTTTTATGTCTATCCAATAGATCCCTTCATTTCCAGACGAATAAGATTATTCATCTCAACCGCATACTCCAGTGGAAGCTCTTTGGATACATTGTCTGCAAATCCGCTTACGATCATGGCTCTTGCGTCCTCTTCCGAGATACCGCGGCTCATGAGATAGAATATAGCTTCATCTGAGATACGTCCGATCTTAGCCTCGTGTCCGATATCCACATCATCACATCTTACATCCATTGCAGGAATAGTATCTGATCTGGATATGTCATCCAGCATAAGGGAAGAACAATCCACTGCTGACTTGGCGCCCTTAGCCTTAGGTCCGATGACAACTGCACTTCTGAAGGTACTGATACCTCCACTCTTGGAGATGGACTTGGTATTAACCGTTGAAACTGTACGTTCACCGGTGTGAACCACCTTCATTCCTGTATCAAGATTCTGTCCCTCACCCGCAAATGTAATTCCCGTGAATTCAACTTTTGAATCATTTCCTTTAAGGATTGTCATAGGATACAGATAGGAGGTATGAGATCCAAAGGAACCGGATACCCATTCCATCTTTCCGCCCTCTTCTACGGTAGCTCTCTTTGTATTCAGGTTATACATATTCTTGGACCAGTTTTCGATAGTCGAATATCTGAGTCTTGCATTCTTACCTACAAAGAGTTCAACAGCACCTGCATGAAGGTTTGCCACATTATACTTAGGAGCTGAGCAACCCTCGATAAAGTGAAGGTCCGCTCCCTCATCAACAATAATAAGTGTATGCTCAAACTGACCTGCTCCCGGAGCATTCAGTCTGAAGTAGGACTGCAGCGGTATCTCTACGCTTACGCCCTTCGGAACATATACGAAGCTTCCACCTGACCATACAGCACCATGAAGAGCTGCAAACTTATGATCCTCAGGTGTTATCAGTTTCATAAAATGTTCTCTGATCATATCACCATATTCTCCGTGCATTGCTGATTCAAGGTCAGTATAGATAACTCCCTGTGCAGCAACTTCTTCACGAACATTATGATAAACAAGTTCTGAATCATACTGTGCACCGACTCCGGCAAGTGATTCGCGCTCTGCCTGAGGTATACCCAGTCTTTCAAATGTATCCTTTATATCAGCCGGAACCTCATCCCAGTCTGCACTCATCTTGTTATCCTTCGGCTTGATATATGTTACGATATTGTCCATGTGAAGACCGTCAATAGGCGGCCCCCAGTTAGACATTTCCATATTGTTATATATTTCCAGGGACTTCTGACGAAAGTCTGCCATCCACTGAGGGTCGTTCTTTTCCTTAGATATCTGTGCAACTATCTCAGGTGTAAGACCTTCAGCAACCTTGTAGACATCCTCATCTACATTTCGGAAATCGTACAGGCTTCTGTCCACGTCCTCTACATATGTTTTTTCTTTATCTGCCATTATATTCCTCTACTATATGTACTTTTATAATTAAATGTACTTTTCAAATCCGTGTGCATTGATCTCGCCTACGAGTGATGCATCACCGGTTTCCACGATCTTCCCGTCAACAAGTATATGCGTAAAGTCTACCTTGAGAGCTTCCAGTATTCTAGTACTGTGGGTAATGATTATGAGTGAACCATCACCGGACTCATGAAAAGCCTTTACTCCGTCTGATACTGTTCTAACAGCATCAACATCAAGTCCTGAGTCTGTCTCATCCAGTATAGCAAGATCCGGCTTCATCATAAGCATCTGAAGTATCTCAGCCTTCTTCTTTTCACCACCGGAGAAACCAACATTCAGATCTCTGTCTGCATAGGATTTATCCATAGCAAGAAGCTCCATCTGCTTCTCAAGAGATTTACGAAAATCCCATAAACGGGCTCTTGTACCAGTTTTGGTATCAACCGCATTTCTTATAAAGTTTGAAAGTGATATACCGGGAACTTCTATAGGATTCTGGAAGGAAAGGAAGATACCTTCCTTTGCTCTTTCGTGAGTTTCATCATCGGTAATATCCTTATCCTTAAAAACTATACTTCCCTCAGTTACATCATAGTTGGGATTACCCATGATGGCATAACCGAGAGTAGACTTTCCGGCCCCGTTAGGGCCCATGATAACATGAGTTTCTCCGCGTCCAACGCTTAAGTTTATACCATGAAGTATTTCTGTTTCTGCAACACTTACGTGCAGATTACTTATATGTAATAAATCAGACATCTTTTTCCTCCTGTCTGCTGTATATATTAATATTATTCACAGAAACCATCGGATCATTCGGAAAAACTCGTGCTTCGCACTATAACGTCTGCATCGCAGACATTTTCCTCATGTTCCTCTGTGAATAATTACTTTACACCATCATAGTAGTATACTTGAAAAATCAAGATAAATCAAGCTTTACAAACAGAAAAGGGGACGACAAAATCGCCCCTTCTCTTCCCCATCTATTCTTTTTTATCTTCTAACTTATCCTCAGTTTTTTCGTCAGATGTATCTTCCGGTTTTTTATCT
>JAFWSY010000006.1 GCA_017519155.1 Eubacterium sp. | reverse complement strand
TGGAGCTTGTTGAAAGAACAGGAGTTCATTCCGGAGACAGTACAAGTGTTTATCCTCCGTACTCCATATCCGATAAGGTTAAGCAGACAATAGCAGACTATACTGAAAAGCTGGGACTTGGTATAGGAATAGTAGGTCTCTATAATATCCAGTTCATAGTAGATAAAGATGATAATGTATTTATCATTGAAGTTAACCCGCGTGCTTCCAGAAGTGTACCTTTCCTGTCAAAATCAACAGGCTATTCACTGGTTGATATAGCTACAAGAGCTATGCTTGGAAAGAGCCTTAAGGAGCAGGGATATGTTGGAGTAGCCAAAGAGGGCGGCGAGAAGCTTAAGACCAATCAGGATAAAAAATGGTATGTTAAGACTCCGGCCTTCTCATTTGCAAAGCTTAACGGAATGGATCCATATCTTTCACCGGAAATGAAATCCACAGGAGAAGCAATAGGCTATGACAGAAGTCTTAAGAGGGCATTTTATAAGGCTCTTCAGGCTTCCGGAATCAAGATGAAGGAATACGGAACTGTAATGGTAACTCTTGCCGATGAGGATAAGGAAGAGGCTCTTCCACTGGTAAGACGTTTCTATGAGCTGGGCTTTAATATAGAAGCTACAGTCGGTACCGGTGAATTCCTGAAAGAGCATGGAATAAAAACTCGTATCAGAGGAAAGCTCAGTGATGGTAGTGATGAGGTGCTTCGTTCTATAGAAGCCGGCTATGTAAGCTATATCATCAACACCCGTGCTATTCTTTCCGGTATACATTATGAGGACGGCGCAGAGATAAGAAGATGTGCCATCATGAACGGAGTAAATATATTTACTTCCCTTGATACAGTAAGAATACTTCTTGATGTTCTGGAGGATATCACTCCGAGAATATCAACTATCTAGTAGTGGTTTAATTGAGTAAGGTGTATCAGCTACACGAAAGGATAAAAGTATGAACTATACGGAATCAGAAATAATGGAATATATAGAAGAGGAAGATGCCAAGTTTATAAGACTTGCCTTCAGAGACGCATTTGGCGTGCAGAAGAATATATCCATCATGCCTTCGGAAATCCATAAGGCATTTAAAGAGGGTATTCCAATTAATGCCAAAGCTATAAGGGGCTTTGAGACTTCGGGCGAGTCCAGCCTCTACCTGAAACCGGATCCGGCTACGCTGTCGGTTCTGCCATGGCGTCCTGATTCCGGAAGAGTTCTCAGAATGTTCTGCGATGTATGTAAGGCAGATTCATCTCCATATGAGGCTGATACAAGATATATTCTGAAAAAAGCTGTTGAGGCTGCTGAGGCAGAGGGTATCGAATTCAGATTTGGTTCTGAGATGGAATTCTATCTCTTCAAAACCGATGATGAAGCAAGACCTACCAAAATTCCTTATGATGAAGCAGGATATCTGGATATAGCACCTCTGGACAGAGGAGAGAATATCCGTCGTGAGATATGTCTCACTATAGAGGAAATGGGACTTACACCGGAGCGTTCTCATCATGAGAGAGGTCCGGGACAGAATGAGATAGATTTTCATTACGGAAAGCCGGTTAAGGCAGCAGATCAGATAATTACATTTAAAATGGTTGTGGCTACGGTTGCAGACAGAAACGGTCTCTATGCAGACTTTTCACCTATGCCCCTTTCAGATAAGCCGGGAAATGGATATCATATCAATATCTTTGCCAAGAATGATAAAGGTGAGGATGTGGTTAAGTACGCCGCAGCCGGAATACTTGATAAGATAAATGATATAACTGTATTCCTTAATCCTACTGATTCTTCATATAACCGTTTCGGTACAGGTACAGCACCAGATAAGGTAAACTGGTCAAGTACCGGTGGTTCAGAACTGATGTATATAAGTGATGAGCATGGAAGGACAAGAGTAGAGCTTCGTTCACCGGATGCCCTCAGCAATCCTTATCTTGCTTATGCACTGCTTATTCATGCGGGACTTTACGGAATAAAGAATAAGCTTTCTCTTCCGGAGGAAATGGATGCGGAGAGTGTAAGTCTTCCTAAGTCCAGAAAAGAAGCCCTTAAGGCTGCAAGAGACAGTGAATTCATAAATGAGATCCTGCCTAAAGTAATAGTTGATAAGTATATATCATAAAAATGTGTCACTTGTTACGTTCCCGTGACACATTTTAGCGGAGCGAAGAATCTGACCATGAAAGAAAAAAAAGACAGCAGATATTCGGTACTTATAGTATCCTCATCCGAACAATTTAATACGCTGACTAAAAAAGTTCTTCCGGACAGACGTTTTGATGTTATTGAGGTCAGAAAGAGTGCATCATCCGCCAGACGCGAGCTTCTTGTGCGTGAATATGATCTTATCATTATAAATGCGCCTCTGCAGGAAGGACTGGGAACGGACTTTGTTATGGACATCGTTGAAAAACACAGCGCAGGAATCATATTTGCCGTTCCTAATGAGCTGTTCATTAATGCAAATGATCACCTGATAGGATATGGCGTTCTTACCATTGCCAAGCCGCTTAAGCTTTCGGAGATGGAAAGAATGGTCAAGCTTGTTATTGCTATGAATGACAGACTCCGCCAGGCTCAGAAGAAGATCAAGACTCTTACAGAGAAGATGGATGAGCTTAAAGTGGTGAGTCGAGCAAAGATCATGCTGGTGGAGCGGGGCATGAGCGAAAAGGAAGCTCATGAATATATCATTCGTGAAGCCATGAATCAGGGACTTACCAAGCGTCAGGTGGCTGAAGAAATAGTCGATGATTGACTTGTTTTTAAAATATTTATATATTCGAGTGTCAGAGTGGAAGGTCTGATGGTGTTAGGCAGGATATAGCCTATCTCCATATAGTCATCCACTCTTAATTTTTTTGCAATGATATTCGGACCGTTAAGCTCTTCGTTGATGATACCACTGCAGATGGTGTAGCCGTCCATACCTATAAGCATGTTAAAAAGTGTGGCTCTGTCTCTGACGATTATCTCCTTGTCGCTGTCCACGGTACTGAGAATTTCCTCTGAAAAATAGAAGGAGTTATGAGCGCCCTGTTCGTAGGACAGGCGTGGATAGGGCTGAAGATCCTCAAGAGAAAGAGATTTCTTCTTTGCAAGAGGAGAGTTTCTTCCTACAAAAACGTGAGGCTTAACTTTAAAAAGCGAATTAAAGCTAAGGTTATTATCTCTCAATGTTTTTCTTATAACTGTTTCATTGAAGCTGTTCAGATACAGCACTCCTATCTCACTTCGAAGCTGAGATACATCTCGAATGATGTCATAGGTTTCGGTTTCTCTCATATGAAATTCATATTTGTCTCCACCATATTTTTTGAGAAGCGTAACAAATGCCTCTACCACGAAGGAGTAGTGCTGGGAGGATACTGAGAAACGGTGTTTTCCTGTGGTGCTTCCTGTATATCTTTCGTCTATCAGGTTGGTCTGTTCCAGAACCTGTCTGGCATATCCCAGAAATTCCTCTCCGTCTCTGGTGATCTCGATTCCCTTTTTAGATCTGTTGAAAATAACTATATTATATTCCTTTTCCAGCTCCTGTATGGATGCGGTAAGACTGGGCTGTGCGATATAGAGACGCTTGGCGGCCTCAGTTATATTTCCTGTTTCAGCAACAGTGATTATATATTTAAGCTGTTTAAGTGTCATTATAGCTTCCTCCTATAACGAGTAATAAGTATAGATTATATTTATTATTATAACATAAACCATAGATAAAATCTATGGATAAATTTGATTTTTTATATTTTATTTTTCGTTTTCGGAGAATTATACTTCCATTTAAAGAAAAGGTTTTGAAGAAAAACTTAAAAAATGAACGGAGGACGTATAGAAATGAAAACATCAGTTACAGGTTATCCAAGAATTGGAAAGAACAGAGAATTAAAATTCGCATCGGAGAAATTCTTCAAAGGAGAGATATCAGAAAGAGATCTTCTCTCAGTAGGAAGAGAGATCAGAAAGGAAGGCTTCCTGAAGCAGAAAGAAGCAGGAATCACATTTATCTCATCAAATGATTTTTCATTATATGATAATGTGCTTGACACTGCAGTACTCTTTAATGTAATTCCCGCAAGATATAAAGAGCTCGGAGTATCAGACCTAGAGACCTACTTCGCCATGGCAAGAGGTTATCAGACAGAAAAAGGTAATGTAAAAGCACTTGCAATGAAGAAGTGGTTTAATACCAACTATCATTACATAGTTCCTGAGGTCGACGATGATACAGAGATAAAGCTTACAGGAGTAAAGCCGATCACAGAGTATAAGGAAGCAAAGGAATTTGGTGTAGAAACCAAGGTGCAGCTTATCGGACCATTTACATTTCTCAAGCTTGCAAGATATACAGGTGAAAAAACAATAGATGATTTCTCAGATAAACTGGCCGGCGAATATGCAGCCCTCCTGGAGAAGATCGGTACTGAGGGTGCCGAATGGGTACAGCTGGACGAGCCTTATCTGGTAAGAGACCTGAGTGATAAGGATATAGCACTCTTTACAAAGATATATGACACAGTTCTCGGTGCAAAGGGCAGCGTTAAGGTTCTGCTTCAGACATATTTCGGAGATATCCGTGATATCTATAAGACAGTTATCGGATTAAGTTTCGATGCCATCGGACTTGATTTTGTAGAAGGAAGAAAGACAAAAGAACTGGTTAAGGAGTTTGGCTTCCCTGCAGATAAGCTGCTTGTTGCAGGTCTTGTAAATGGTAAGAATATCTGGAGAAATAACTATGCAAAGACTCTGGATGAATTAAAGGAGCTTAAGGATATTGCAGGTGACTCAGTAGTTCTCGGAACTTCATGTTCACTGCTTCATGTTCCATATACACTTGACAATGAGACAAAACTGTCAGAAAATTATAAACAGCATTTTGCATTTGCAGAGGAGAAGCTGGTTGAGCTTGGAAGTATCGCAAAGCTTTCCGACTATGGTGATTCTTCAAATGTTGCAGCACAGGATGCATTTAAGGAAAACCAGAAGCTTTTCTTCGGCCGTGTAGACAGTAAGGATGAGGCTGTTCAGAAGAGAGTTGCAGGAATAAAGGATGAGGACTATACAAGACTTCCTGAGTTCCATGAGAGAGAAAAGATCCAGAAGGCAAAGCTGGGACTTCCTCTGTTCCCTACTACTACAATCGGTTCCTTCCCTCAGACTCAGGACGTAAGAAAGAATCGTCAGGAGTTCAGAAAGGGACTTATCAGCGAGGAGCAGTATACAGACTTCAATAAGAAGAAGATAGCTGAGTGTATAGCTCTTCAGGAAGAGATAGGACTTGATGTAATAGTTCACGGCGAGTACGAAAGAAATGACATGGTTGAATATTTCGGCGAGCATCTTGCAGGCTATGTCTTTACTGAGAAGGCATGGGTACAGTCCTATGGTACAAGATGTGTTAAGCCACCTATTATCTGGGGTGATGTATCACGTAAGGAGGCTATCACAGTTCCATGGTCAAAATTTGCTAAGAGCTGCACAGATAAGCCTGTAAAGGGAATGCTCACAGGTCCTGTTACAATACTTAACTGGTCCTTCCCAAGAGAGGATATCTCAATCAAGGAAAGCACACTTCAGATAGCTCTTGCTATCCGTGATGAAGTACTTGATCTTGAGGCTAATGGAATCGATATCATTCAGATAGATGAGGCAGCACTTCGCGAGAAACTTCCTCTTAGAAAATCTGACTGGTACAGTGAATATCTTGACTGGGCTATACCTGCATTCCGTCTGGTACACAGCGGTGTTAAGCCTGAGACTCAGATTCATACACATATGTGCTACAGCGAATTTACAGATATCATTCCATCAATCGATGCAATGGATGCAGATGTAATTACATTTGAGGCTTCCAGATCTGATCTTCAGATACTGGATTCATTAAAGGAAAACAATTTCAAGACTGAGGTTGGCCCGGGGGTATATGATATCCACAGCCCACGTGTTCCATCAGTTGAGGAAATAGTAACTGCTCTTACTAAGATGAGAGACAGAATAGAAGACAGCAAGCTGTGGGTTAACCCTGACTGCGGACTTAAGACAAGAGGAGAGACAGAGACTAAGGCAAGTCTTATAAATCTTGTAACTGCAGCTAAGGAGCTTAGACAGATAGCTAAGTAGTCTATAATTCAACTAGAGAGAGGTAATAATAAGTTGAAGATATCAGAGATTTATAAGAATAATAAAAGAAGCTTGTCATTCGAGATATATCCGCCAAAGAAGGATACTGAGCTGGAGAATATCGATGATACACTGGAGATTCTGGCAGAGCTGAAGCCTGACTTTATAAGTGTAACCTTTGGTGCAGGCGGTTCTTCAAATAATAACAGAACCATCGAACTTGCAAAGAAGATAAAGTTCCAGTACGGTGTAGAGCCGGTGGTACATCTTACCTGTCTTCATTATGATAAGCAGGAGATAGATGAGTTCGCTCGTGTTCTTGAAGCAGAGGGAATAGAAAATGTACTGGCACTTCGCGGTGACAGAAATGACAGAGTTCCCGAGAAGAATGATTTCAAGCATTCATCTGATCTTATAAGTTATCTGAAGCCAAATCATGACTTCTGTTTTCTCGGAGCATGCTATCCGGAGACACATCCGGAGTCAGATACAAGGGTAAGTGACATAAAGGATCTTAAGACAAAGGTGGATGCAGGTGCAGAAGTACTAGTATCCCAGCTGTTCTTTGATAATAATTCTTTCTTTAATTTCAAGGAAAGCTGCAGCATGGCAGATATAGACGTACCGCTTATTCCGGGAGTTATGCCTGTAATAAATGCTGCTCAGATAAAAAGAATAGTAAGCCTTTGCGGTGCATCATTTCCGGAGAGATTCCAGAAAATAATCGACAGATATGAGAACAACAAAGATGCACTCTTTGATGCCGGAATGTCCTACGCACTCAGCCAGATCATAGATCTTCTTGTAAGTGATATCCAGGGAATTCATCTTTATACAATGAACAACCCGGCAGTTGCAAGACGTATATGTGAAGGAATAAAGAATATCATATAATCTTGTGATATTCACAACTAAGGTAATAACGATTTTAAGTCCTGCCCAAGTGGGCAGGATTTTTTTGCTTGATTAATCTTTCGGACTTAAGGACTTAAGAAATTAAGAAATATGGCAACTTATGCAGCCATAATGGCAACATACGTCGCCAGCTATTGAATGAATGGGATTTCTTTGATAGGTTAGCCGTAAAGAGAATAATAAAAGACCTTGAAAGGAGATCATTGATGATAAGATGTGCTAATCTGACAAAAAGCTTTTCGGATAAAAAAGTTCTGTCCGGAATAGATATAGATATTAAGAGAGGACAGATATTCGGACTTCTGGGACCATCCGGAGCCGGCAAGACAACTCTGATAAAGATACTGACCGGACAGCTGGGATACGATGAAGGATCAGTGAGAATACTGGAAAAGGATGTTGAAGAACTGACAGGAGAGGATAAGAAACATATCGGAATCATGATGGATCAGTTCGGTTTATACGACAGACTGTCCTGTTATGATAATCTGAAGATCTTTGCAGATATATACGGTGTTCCAAAGAGCGGGATAAAAGAAACTCTGGAAATGGTTGGCTTATCTGATGATATTAAAAAAACAGCCGCCAATCTTTCCAAGGGTATGAGAGCGAGGCTGTCTCTTGCCAGAGTGTTTATGCATTCACCTGAAATAATATTTCTTGATGAACCCACGAGTGGACTTGATCCACAGACCATGAGACAGATACATAATATCATTCTGGAAAAGAAAAAAAGCGGATGCACTATATTTCTTACCACTCATAACATGCAGGAAGCTTATGATCTCTGCGATACAGTTGCACTTTTGAATGAAGGCGTGATCGTTGACGGCGGAGCACCTGAAGAGGTCTGCAGGAGATATAATCATCAGAAGAAGATAGTTCTTCATCTCACCACAGGAGAGGATATAGAGGTGGCTCACGATGCAGAGGCTGCAGAAGAGATATACCATCTGCTTGAGGCGGGAAGGCTTGAAACAATTCATTCTTCTGAACCTACACTTGAAACCGTTTTTCTGGAACTGACAGGAAGAAAACTGGAGGATGCTTAAATGAAACATGTAATTATAATAATCAAAAAACAATTGAAGGATACATTAAAGAATAAAACAGTGCTGATTCAGTTTATTCTTTTTCCGGTGCTTACGCTTATTATGGAGCATGCAATCAATATGGATGGGATGCCGGAACTGTTCTTTTCAAAGCTCTTTTCCGTAATGTATATAGGAATGGCACCACTTACTGCCACCGCATCAATCATTTCCGAAGAGAAAGAGAAGAATACTCTGAGAGTACTTACCATGGCAAATGTAAGACCCTGGCAGTACCTGCTGGGAGTTGGAATATATGTATGGGTTATCTGCATGGCGGGTGCCGGAGTTATAGCTACAGGATTTGAAGGTGAGGAGATTATATATTACATGCTTATTATGGCTGTTGGTTTTATAATATCTATTGTGGCAGGGGCATGTGTTGGTATATACTCAAAGAATCAGATGACAGCAACCTCGGTAGTTATGCCGGTGATGATGGTATTTGCCTTCGCACCAATGCTGGCGATGTTTAATGATAAGATAGAAAAAGTGGCAAGATTTATCTTTACTCAGCAGTTAAGAACACTGCTGGATAAGATGACATTTGACAGTATTAAAACAGATACTCTGATAATTCTTGTGGTAAATGCACTCCTTATGACAGTGCTGTTCTTTGCAGCCTTCAAAAGAAAAGGGTTGGAATAAATGAAAATAGAAATAGACATAGATGATAAATATCAGGATACAGAGGTCGTGATCCGGGCGAAGAAGCTGGATGGTGACGTTGAAAGGCTGATTGCCATGATGCGGATGGTTAATATGCAGATTGGTGTAAAACAGGGCGACGAAACATTTCTTCTGGATGCTGAAAAGATACTTTATATAGAAGCTGTAGACAGAAAAACCTTCGTCTATACGCAGGATGAGACCTACGAATCTGATTTGAAGCTCTATGAGATAGAACATGAGCTTCTGGAACATGACTTTCTGCGTATAAGTAAACAGACTATAGTGAACATACGGATGATAAAAAGTCTTAGATCTGATATAAACAGAAAGATTCGGGTTACACTTAAGAATGGTGAACAGATTATAGTATCTCGAATGTATTCAGATGAACTTAGAAGAAAGCTGGGGCTCTTATGATGGAAGAAAAGAAAACATTTTTTAATTATATAAGTCATGCATTTGCCATATACGGTATAATAGTCGTTATTTTTATGGTGTTCAGCCTGATCATCGGAGAAAGCACAGAAGGATATTCGACACTGTTTCTTCTGGGAGATAAGGGACTAACTATTGCCACACTTTCCGAGTTACTGCTTTTGTCAGTTATTATCACAGTTTTTCAGGCTATATTTTTAACAGACAAATGGATTAAAAATATGGCTATAGTACTTAGACATATACTGTTTTTTCTTTGTGTTATGATTACGACAATTATCATGGCATTAGCTTTTAGCTGGCTTCCGGTTAATGATATTAAGTCGTGGATTTATTTCTTTATCTGTTTTATTATAAGTTGTATATTAAGTGTTGCAATAACCAGAGTAAAAGAATGTGCAGAAAACAAAAAGATGCAGGAAGCACTTGAAAAATATAATAAGAGGTAATTGGGGGAATAGTTATGATCAAAGCTTTACTTAC
>JAFWSY010000101.1 GCA_017519155.1 Eubacterium sp. | reverse complement strand
TCTACAATGAGAAAGTGCCGGATAAAGCTTTTTCATGCTTTACGATACAAATATATTTACTTAAATGATTCCACATATGACCAGAATTGGGCACTTCCGGCCTTTATAGTACCTTTACCCAACTTCTCGGAAAGCTTATTACTAATGACATAGTACTGCATTCTTTTTCCTGCAAGCGGTCCTACCTTCGGATAATATCTTCCGTTAAACTGGCTCGAATCAAGTGTAGGATTAGTAGTTGTCCATTTTCCGTTAAAGTAAAAAAGCGGCTTTGAATCGACGGTCTGCTGATACATCATATAACTCACAATGTATTTTTCATGCAAACTGCATTTGCTGTTTTTAAGATTACTTCCCACGCCAAACATAATGATTAACGGATCATCATTATTAGATTTATTTCTGTTTTTTATATCTTTTTTCTCTATTAGCTCCAGAACATTATCCGCAAACCTGTGAGGTTGATTCGCGGCACTCGTTGCATTAACATCTCCATTACTGTTAGTAGCTCCGGATAATTCCTGTTTAGGCGGAATGATCAAATATTCAACTGAATTCCAGCCACCCTCTTTTAGATTCGGACTATTCTTAGCATATTCTTCAGTAAGACTGGCCTGAACAACCTGCAAACAATACTCTGCAGTTACCAGATCCTGTTTTTCCCTGGCCCTATCTATATAACCCATCAGAGCAGGAATCAGAACAGCAGCAAGAATAGCAAGAATCAGAAGCACCACAATAAGCTCCACCAGTGTGAAGCCCTTCTGTCTTGTTTCTGTTCTACCAAATAAACGTCTCATAGCTGTCCTCCGAATAATATATCCTCATGTATTCTATCATCTTAATTATACTCTTGTCATATGTTTTTTCTGTGTACAAAAATCACTTGATAAGAATAGCTCTACAAGGGGCGCCATCAGCTCCACCGAGATTTAGGGGCGCAGCATTTAACATATATACTCCCTCTTCTACTTCACCAAGCCTTATTCCTTCAAGAAGAACTATCTCAGCTCCAAGCATAATGAGATGCACTGCCATCGGAGCATCCAGCGGTCCAACTGTCTGTGATTCATTACCAAACAGCAGTATATTATTATCTGCAAAGACACGAGCCGCCTCTTCACTCATTTCAGCATCACCCTTGATAAGTATTCTGTTATATGCATCACAATCAGTGAGGTAAGACTTGTCAGAAGCCTCTCTTGCATTTTTCAGAATTAACTCAGCATCCTCTGCTTTAAGTATCCCTTCATGACCTGCCACATATGCATAACCCACAAATCTTTTCAGATCGACCTGATCGATGGTCTTGCCCTCATCAAGAAAATGATAGGGAGCATCTACATGAGTTCCATTATGAGCACACATCTTAAGTTCAGTCAGATTGCATATCTCACCATCACTTATTTTTGATAATATCTTTCTTTCCGGCGATGAATCTCCGGGGAATACTGCACAGCCAAATACCTCCTGTGCGATATCGTATATCTTCATAATACCGCTCTCCTCGCTTTATAACATTTTTTCAGAAACATGAACTCTGCTATAGCATGAGTATTATTTATTTTGTTTTGAACTTAATCGTTTTCTTATTCCCCTTAACATCGGTAACAACCAGTTTGTTCCACTTTCCCTTCTTCTTAAGCTTCTTCTTATAAGACTTAAGTTTAAGTGTAAAGGAAGTCTTATTCTTCTTTATCTTAACAGTCTTACCATTTAGTGTTATTTTCTTGATTTTATCCTTGTCTGATATTTTTATCTTTGCAGTCTTCTTGATAGTCTTTTTATTCTTCAGCACCTTTTTACCAATTTTGAAAACTGTTACCTTATCCTTCACAGAAGTCTTTTTCGGTGAAGGAGTAGCTTTTATATCCTTTGAAGGATTATTTGTTGGTGTTGCTGTCGGTGTTGGTGTCGGTGCCAGCGTCGGTGCAGCAGTAGGAGGAGCTACGGGAGCAGTTTTTTCTTCTCCTTCGCTAGAACTTCCTGCAATCACTTTCTCACCTTTTTTCCAAGCCGAAGATTTAAGGTTAATTCTGAGTGCCGGGCGAATGCCATCAACACTGTCGACATTATACCCTTCATCATAGACATAGCCACTACGTGATACATAGGCGGCGACTAATGAATCGTAACCGGGTGTACGCAGCCACCAGTTGGCTCCGCCGTCAGAGTCCTTCGCCTCTCTTGTTTCTGCCTTAACCCAGTACAGATCAGGGAAGCCATATCGGGGCTGTTTTATATCCTCCAGCGAAAGAAGGAATATTTTGTCAGCCGTATCCTCTCCTCCCTCTGTTCCATAATAACCATTGCCACTGTTCGTAACAGTAGATGTCATTATCATTTCCTTCTCAGCATCATTAAAGCTGCCTCTTAAAAAATCTTCATTCAGCCATTTTCTGATCGTACTGTCTTTCCAGGTAACTTCAGTATACTTATCATTATATGCCTTTTTATCAAGGATCATATCAGATACAAGAAATGCATTATCTCCCGATATATCCAGAACTCTCCAGCTTATATCCTTTCCATTATATCTACCGAAGGTTACTGTATCCCACTCACAACCCTTTACCGAGATCTTTACCTTCTCTCCGGTCTTTACATAAGGAGATGAAAGATTGACCCTGAGAGCAGGGCGAATACCGTTCTCCATCCTGTCGACATCAAAATAGGTGACGAATCCACTGCTGACGACACATGAAGCACTACTCTTAGAACTGCCGGGAGAACGCAGCCACCAGGAGATTGTTTCATCCGCATGAGGTATGCTTAAAGCACTCTTAACAAATGTTGTAGGTCTTGCAGTTCTTCCCTGATCATCCGTTTGCAAGTTTTCATTAAAACCATAGGAAGAATTTTTTACCTCATCCAGAGAAAGAAGAAATACCTTATCCTTTGTATTATTTCCCCCATCTGTTTCATAAGCAGTATTATCATCATTAACTACATCAGTTTCTATAATGGCAGTCTTATCATTTGCTGAAAATGCATCATCATAAAAATCCTTATTCAGCCAGCTTCTTATTTGGGAATCTTCCCAGCTTACTGCTTTCTTTTCATTATTATATGGAGCGAAACTAAGTATTTTATCGGAAACAACAAGAGCTGTTCCGTCAGTATACTTCTGCAGGATCTGCCAGGTTATAGGTTGCTTCTCATCTTCACCAAAGCTTCCGTCTCCATCTGTATCCTCCTGCCAGTAGCTTCCAAAGGTTACAGTATCATGATAATTATACACTACATTCGGATTGGCTACTGCGTAATCAGCCCCCTCAGCATTTACCCTAAGAAGTGCTGTCCCTGCTTTGGCAGGAGACACTGCAAAAAGAGCTGCAAATATTAATGCTAACGCTTTGCCTCTTTCTCTTTTCCCTGTTTTCATTTCCTTTTTTTTAATCATTTTCATCGTCCCCTCAAATACTTTTTTAACTCACATTATTAAACACATTTCTGATTGTATCATTAACACAATATTCGTACCATAAATTTTTTACGCTTTTTGATAGATTGGGACCATGCAGATTGCTATGACCCAAAGATTAGTAGCAAGAAAGTAATAACATAAAAGAAAGCCGCCTCTCGGCGGCTTTCAAATATTATTTTAACTATTTCATCAACAGGCTATTTTACTTTACCCTTGAAGCCCGCTTTCTTAAGCATCTTCTTGTATTTCTTTTTACAAGATGATGGAACCTTGATCACTGCATTCTTAGGCATTCCCTTAAATGCATTCTTACCGATCTTCGTTATATTCTTACTCTTTATAGTCATCTTCTTCATGCCACTGCAGTTTTCAAATGCGCTGGCCTGAATCTCGGTCACATTCTTCGGAACAGTAAACTTATTAAGCTTTTGACACTTCTTGAATGCACCCTTCTTAATTATTTTAATTGTTGAAGGTGCTTTTACTGTTGTGAGCTTCTTATTATTTGCAAATGCACTTGCTCCGATTGATGTTACAGTTGCATCTACATCATTAACCTTATACTTTGAAGGTATAGTAAACTTCTTTGTTTTCTTTGACTTCGGGCCTTTACATTCTGCATTTGCCTTTCCGTCCTTAACATCTGTAACTGTATAGGTTATACCTGTCTTATCATCTGTAGCCTTATCTCCCTTTTTAACCTCAGGCTCAGCTGATGGAGCTATTGTAGGTGATGCACTAGGTGAAACTACCGGCTCCGGTGAAGCCTTTGCAGGTGATTCACTCGGTGTTGGTGTAGGTGTCGGTGTAGGTGTTGCCGGTGCCTGTTTAGGTGAAAACTTTAATGAGTCATTTTTGGTGTTGAAATTATAAGATGCAGGCACTTTTTTCGTAACTACTTTAGTATATCCATTATCTGTCATATACTTATCAGCCTGCTCTCCTGTAGTAACTCCGTCAACAACTGTATATGTATCCATGATCCATGGATCATATGGCTCATCATTCGAAAAATAGAATGCCGGAGTATCATGTACTATCTCACCCATGCAATAGACATCATTAGGACCATCTGTCTCCCACTCATCTACAAGCATACACTTCGGAGCGATAGCATAGTATTTACCCTCTTTTGTATAAACATAGTATGCATCATAATAATCTGTCGCGTTTATAGAAGATGCAACAGTATATGCAGAAATCTTATCATCACCATTTTTAAGATCTTCCGGAAGCGTACCTGAATATGCTCCATCAATGCCGGTATCATACCAGGCGCTTCTGCTTACATACCATTTATCATTATGTTTTTCTACAAATGCATATGTTTCATTGCTGTCACTAACCTGACCTTCAACAAGAAGTCTGATAGCATTACTATCATCCTTATCACTAAAAAGTCTATCAGTAGAATAATCTGTTTTTACATATAATGCATCCGTTAAACTAACGTACTCATCATATGCCGGAGATATTTCCTCGTATTCCCACTGAATCTCCGGATCAACATTTCCATCTATAACAAGATAATCCTCCGGTTTTTCAGTTTCCTTATCACAATACATAATAGATATACAATGTCCACTTGCATATTCGTTATCAGGGGATTTATATATTGTTACCGTAGCATCTTTTCCAACATGAAACTTTGGTAAACCATCTTCTTCATCCCATGATTTATTAAAAGTTATTGCACTTCCGCTGGCCGTTTTATTCTCATTTATCGTGAGACTTCCTGAGCCCTCAAAATCCATTCCACTGAATCCATCATCTATACGCTTTATAGCATTTTTTCCAATAAGAACAATTTTTAAATCAGCTCCATAATAACACTGTCCCATTCCATCAAAGATAAATCCTATGTCAGGTTTATTAAAATTATTCAGTGTCAATGTATTGGTCTTTACATCATAGGATGCACCGCCCCAGGAATTGTTAATTTCTACCGGATCATCCCACTCTGAATACTTATAGATATACCCGTCTTCCGGAAAACCAGTTGGTTGTGTATCACATTCCATGGCTATGTAACAAAATGATTTTGTCGCAGCCTGAGCTTTACCCGGTGTTATCCACACACTTCCAAACGCCATTACTGCCGCCAGCGTTACAGCCAGCTTCTTTACAATAGTTTTCTTCATACTGTGCCCTCCTCATAAGATATTATATAGCCTACTTATATTTACCCTTATAACCTGCTGTCTTCATCATCTTCTTAAATGCCTTCTTCTCTTTTGAAGTCATCTTAGGAAGCTTCATCTTTGCAGATTTAGGTACCTTCTTAAATGAGTTCTTCAGGAACTTAGTTTTCTTTGACTTAACAGTTATGGTCTTAAGCTTTGTGCAGCCGGAAAATGCCTGCTTACCAACCTTTGTAACACTCTTAGGAATGGTAATCTTGCTGAGTACCTTGCATCCCTTGAATGCATTATCCCCAATGGTCTTAAGCTTAGTTCCCTTAATTGTTACTGTCTTAAGCTTGCTACAGCCTTCAAATGCGCTCTTTCCGATACTTTCAACTGTAGCAGGAATTGTAACAGCTGTTATCTTTTTCTTCTTAAATGCATTAGTATCAATTGCCGTTACTGTGTAGGTTACATCACCGATCTTAATCGTCGACTTGATTGTAACCTTACCTGAAGCCTTTGGATCACCTGTGTAAGTAACTGTCTTATCAGCTGCTGATGTAACCTTATAGGTTGCTGTTGAGCCGGTTTCTGATACAGTTTCACCTTCCTTAGGTCCTGCTGACGGAACAGCACTAGGTGATACTGACGGACTAACAGGTGCACTAGGTTCTTTTGTCGGCGCAGTTGTATCCTTTGTCGGTGTAGTTGTAGGTGCAGCCGGTGCTTTAGTCGGTGTAGGTGTAGCTGTAGGTGCAGGACTTGGGTCATTTCCTGATGCCCCATCTGCAAGCTCTACTATAGCAAAACGGCTGAAGTGGCTGACCGTAGTATACATCTTATTATTCTTAAATACCGGTCGAACAAACTCAAAGCTTCCATCCGGATTAAAGTGAAGGATATAAAGCTTTGATCTGATTGTTCCCTTCGGAATCGGAAGCGAGAATGTTACAGAAGCATTAAGATCTTTAACCTCTGTTCCATCACCTTTTACAAGATCAACATCTATCTGTCCAATACCTTTATACTTATCATCAATATCCTTCTCCTGACCCTTTGCAACCTTCTTCACTGAAAGCTCAATAGTTTCATTTGCATTTGCATTAAGTCCGGCACCTGTCACACTAACAGCTCCCTGAACCTCTGAAACATCCATGCCGAAGACAGCTGCCAAAGCCTGCTGATTTGCCTGATTATCTGGATTTTTAACCGTAACATTCGCTTTTCCGGTATAAGCTTCTTCCAGTTCTTCAAGCTTCTGGGCTATTTCAGAATCTCCTTCTACAGCTTCAGCTAATTTGTCTGCGCCACCCATATTAGCAAGCGCTTGTTTAAGTTTATTTTCTGCATCCTCCGGAGAAGCTGCAACATTAATATCATTTAACAAACCACCTAACTGATTATTTATTTCATCATTTGTTACACCTACTACATTAACTTCGCAGGTAGCAGTGTATTCATTCTTACCATCTACTACCTTTGCCGTTATTATGGCAGTAGCCGGAGCAGTATTATCTCCTGCTTTTACAGGTACTACTTCTCCGTTTTCACTTACAGTAGCTACCTCAGGATTGCTGCTGGTAAATATAATCTTATCGTATGTAGCATTAAATGGATATACAATGGCACTCAGAATATAAGTATCTTTTTTGCCATCTGCTATACCAAGTGTAAGTGTTTCTTTATCGAGTGAAAGAGCGGTTGCAGGAACTCTGTTCTGCTTAAATCCAGCATAAAGAGTTATATTACCTGAAGGTTCATATCTGGAAATCTGAGCGGCTGTAGCTACAAGGTTTTTGCATTCTTTCTCCAGATACCATCCGGTGAATTCCATATTGGAATCATTCTTCATATAAGCATATACATTTTCGCCAATAGGATATCCTGTTAGAACTTCCTGTTCTAAGATGTCTGCTCCATCACCTTCAGAGCTGACCACATCGACTTTACCGCCATTACCATCAAATGTTACAGTGTAATATTCTTTATCTTTCCAGATAGCGGTAAATGCTATATCTGCGTCTACTTTATAAAACCTGTCAGCATAACTTTTGTACCATGTATAACTACCTGACTGCCAGCCGACAAATTCCTTTGTAGTTTCACCCGGAATAAATGGTCTGTAGTTTAACAAATCTACTTCATATCCTTTAGCCACCTTTAATTCCAAGGTCTGTACATATTCACCTGCAGAATAATCATATATACCTGCCCCTTCAGCGGTAGTAAATGAAACGGTAACTGTCTCATCTACCCATTTAGCTTTAACGGTTATATCATCATTCACTATGGTATTAGTATTAAATGCTTTTTCAGAAGCTGTATCCAGATCAGTAAACCATCCAGCAAAATATTTATCTTCAGAAGGTTTTTCAGGTTCAGGTAAATCATAGATTGTACCGCCCTTTTCTGCATATAGCTTCTTATAATAATTTGGCAGCTTACCACCATTAGGATCAAATGTTACTACACACGGTGCATCCCAGATAGCATAGAAGGTTTCATCTTTTTCAGGTATATATTTTTTAAGATCAACCTTCTCACCGTCTTTTGTCTTTGAGAAACCAGCGAGAATATAATCATCTTCTCTCCAGCCACTAACCTGCTCACTACTATTCTCTGAATCAACAAGAACAGAATCACCCTTTCTTATGGTAAATACTGCCTTTGTCGGATCTCCATGATATTCCTGACCACTTGGAGATATATAATGAATTGATCCACTTTGAGTTCCCAGATTTGCATCGAGAGTAATGGTATAGCCCTGCTCCCAGACAGCATAGAAATTCATTGAAGAATTTGGAGTATAAGTCTTACCATAGGCTACAGGACTGCCGTTTGCTGTCTCTGACCATCCCACAAAAACGCCTCCATCCATCGTAGGCTCTTCGTAATCACCATAAGGACTGAATTTCTTTCCTTTTCTTACATATACCTTTTGAAGTCCCTCATTGTCGTCAGAATATGAATAACGGAACTTTCCTCCGTTTGCATTTAATCGAATTAATGCCAGGTCATACCATGCAGGATAAAGAGTCATATCTTTATCAGGAACAAATGTATTTGGATCTATTAACTTACTGAGATCACCATACTCTGTTGTCCAGCCTGCAAATTCTTTTGTTTCATCATTCACATAGTATCTCAGATCCGGTACATCATTCATCGGTCTGGTTTTTGAATATGCATATGTCGCACTTGTTACATTATAATCTCTTCTAAAGGAGAATATGGTTCCGAACTGATTTCCTTCGTCACCATCCTTTGCACCTGTTTCGAAGGTAACAAGCCATCCTTCTTCCGGAATAGCATAAAGAGTTTCATTCTTTGTAGGTGTAAAAGAAGCTGTCACTTCCACTCCTGACCCATCCGCTTTTGTATTGAATTCCTTTACAACCTTTCTGCTATACTTTTCGCCTTCTTCGGGATACCATAATACAATTGCATTTTTATAATCATGTCCAATAGCCTCACCCTGATCTATAGTAAAGGAACTTGAACCATAATTATAAATATAACCACCATTTCCATCCAGACGGATAGTATATGCATCCTTATACTGAGCATATACCGTAATATTTCCTTCAGGAACAAAGCTGTAATCAACATTAACACCTGATCCATCCGGTTTGGTATTAAATGCTATACATCTCCTTGAAGCATCACCTGTTTCATAAGTAAAGTAGCTATAATTAATATCATTTAAGCTTGAGCCTTTTGCTACTTTTTCTGAACGTGTATAAGAATTATCAGTTGTATTCGAATCATAAGTTACTGTCCAGTATTCACTCCAATTAACATATATAGTTACACCTTCACTACCCGGTGTCAGACTATAAAAATTACATTTCTGTGTACCGGCGCTGTCATAACTCCAGCCTTCAAATATCATGTCCGCAGTACCTGGTAATATAGCATTAGTATTATCAAACGGATCATAACAGAAATAATTTGCCTCACTTGGTTTTTTTCCAATAGGATATGTTAATGTAAATGTCTTTTTATCCAGATCTCTGGTTTTTCCCCAATTAGTATATCCATCCATGTCTATGTAGCTCTCTGAATAATAACTAAATAATCCATCCTTACAATTAACATTAAATGTAACTGGATAACCATCTACATAAACCGCATATAGATCTATATTCTGATATACAGAAAAATTCCCATAATTATTGATCAGATCATCTTCAGTTGCATCTTCCTTAAGAGCCCATCCTACAAATGCTCTGCTATTACTATTGGGATAGCAGCATACCGAATTATCTATGGTAGTGTCATATTCTCCACGTACATCTTCATAAATCGTATCTCCATTATAAAAATGTCCCTCTTCTCCGGCATGATAAGTAATAGTATGATCATAGTAAGCATAAAGAGTAATATCTTCGTCAACATATAAATTACTTACCGACCTGGGATATCCATCCTCATCAAGCCATCTGTTGAAGTTCATTTTTTGAGTCTGACCACCTAATTCATCTCCATATTCGGGAAGTGTCAAATCGTCAGTTGAAAGATACTCTCCTGCTTTTACTTTAACGGTATGAGTATATGTCTTACCCCCATATGTGTAATTATTCCCGCTCATAACAGTTTCAAGCAGCCCATAATCAAAGGTTACAGTATAGGTCTCATCATCGTCGCCATCTGCCCTTACATTTATTCCAGGTATAAGAATAAATAACCCCATAAGGACTATGCCGAGTAACCAGACCAGACGTTTCTTAATCTTCATACTCTGTCCTCCTTGTAACAAAATCTACCTGTTAAAAACATAGTATTATTATACCAAATTATAAAGTCCACTTATATGCATTGACCGAAAATGTCATTGACAGTTTTAGTCAATTTCTTTTCTTTTCGTTGAAATCTTTTTGTTTCTTATGTTATGATTCGAAATGACACTGTAGTCAATGACAAAGGAGGTTTATCATGCTACACTCTCAGTTCAATAAGTTATTGACCAGCCTTAATATACAGGGGAAGGATCTGGCTGAATACTGCGGCTTCAGTCCGTCAATTATCAGTAAACTCCGTTCCGGAAACAGAGCCCCTGAAGCTTCAAGTTCAACCATAACCAAAGTAGTTGATGGCATAATCATGTGGGTAAATGATAACGATTCCGAGGATAAACTGAACTCACTTCTGGCATCCGAAGGAATGGATTCTGATTATTCATCACTTCATATGGCCATAATCCTGTTTTTGTATAATGACAGTCCGGAGGTAGTAAACAACTACACCAAACCCGGAATGGAAGCTATAGATATAACACATTTTTCAAATAAACTCAGCATTATTACGGATATGACTAATTTTTCAAATATAAAGCTCAGCAAGGCTTTAAATGTTGATCCGTCATATATCAGCCGTTTCAAAAACGGAGAGCGTGTTCCCCGTTCTAATTCCAAGCTTCTGAATGATATGTGTCAGGTTCTTTATGAAAGGATCCAGCAAAAAGAAAAAAAGCCTGAAATCGCTAAACTAATCGGGCTTTCCGGTGAAGAATGTAATGATGATGCTGTTCTTTTCCCACTTTTCAGGGACTGGTTGTGTGATTTTAACAACAATAATGTCTCTATCATGCAGCTGCTTCGCTCCATAAATTCATTCTCATCAATGTCTGTTGACCTTCTTCCAACCTATGAAAGTATAGTTAATAGAGAAGTTCTGAATGACAAAGCCGAAATCTACACAGGAATCGCCGGAATCAGACAGGCCAGCGAAAGATTTCTCACCTCTGTCATCGAAAATGATATCCGCGAAGTGTGGCTTTATTCAGATGAACCAATGAACTGGATAGTTGATAATGATGAATTCAGGATGAGATGGATCATCCTGGTTACTGAGCTCGTAAAGAGAAAAGTAAAAATAAAGATAATTCATAACATCGACAGAAATATATCGGAAATGGTTGATGGTATCCGAAGCTGGATGCCTCTGTATCTTTCCGGTCTTATAGAACCTTACTATGCGAATACACATCTTGGGAACAGATTTTCTCATACTCTTTTTATTGCTCCCGGCCTCATGGCTGTCTCCGGTTTATCCGTAAAAGAAGATGAGGGCATATACCATATGTTTACTACGAAGGATATGGTCAAAGAATATGAAAATATGTTTCAGACCTTCCTGAAGGACTGCAGCCCACTAGCCAGGATCTATCAGGGCGATGAGTATCAGCACAATAACGCCTTCTTTCTTAACGGTGAGAATCTTCAGAATTTAAGAATAGCACTGAATGCAAGAAGTGTGGTTATTCATAAAACAAATGAACCTCACATGACTTTTGTATTCTTGCATCCCCTTATGAGTGTAGCCTTCAAGGCTTTTCTGAATAATGTTGAATAACAGAATAAAAAAAACATAAAAGAAAGCCGCCTCTCGGCGGCTTCCTAGTATGAAAAAATGTGGGGGAAGGTATAGAATCCTTCATTTGGAACATCTTCAATATACCAATCAATTATGAAAAACCTTTGTTATAATTGTGAAGAAATGATGAAGTCTTTTCCTCAAAATAAAAACTCTTAAAAAATCCCCTATTTATCTACTTTACATAAGTATAGAATTCATTTCCCTGATCCTCACAATCAAGAAGGAAAAGGTATCTCTGAACCTTAACTTCCTTGTCCTGCATCGGGTCGTAATACCTGATAAAATCATCGTTATAGCTCACAACCAGCACATAACCGTCTTCGATCTTTGCCACGAACGGGCTTCCATCACTCAGATAACCTATGGCTGTATCCAGCAGAATTCCGGATATATTGATTCCCTTTGCCTGGGAATCATACATTTCAAAACTCTTTACAAAATTCGCTGTTGATTTTACTTCTTCATAATCGGCATTTACTCCCGCCGCAAGCAGACACATATAGTTGCATGCAGCGAAGCTGTCCTCCGCAGATTCAACAGCCTTATAGTTGAAGGTACCCGCAACCGTAAGATATGGTCTAATAATCTTATCACGGTACATCAGTGCACCATATGCATCTACGACAAATCCGCCATTATCATATACATCATTTATGGCTTTTCCGACGCTGTCAGCCACTCCGCGTATTCCCGACGGTCCATATACATATGCCGCGGACTTATCGACCTCATGAGTTATGGTTTCTATCTCAGAAGTATCCAGCGCCGAAGAAACCTTGGTAAACAGCTCCTCATTTCCGGATCTGAGATAAACGCTCATAGGAAATGTAAGATAAAGCTCTTTATTTCCCATCTCATTTTTATTCTTACTAACCGTAACTGTTTCAGATGCCTCTACAGGTCTGAAGGTCATATAGTCATCTGAAGCATCAACTATATCACCGGTTTCTTCATTTATAGACTTTCTCGTAAGATAGATGGAATTATCATCGAATCTTACTCTCGAAATAAGTATACCCTCTCGCTCATATTTCTTTACAAGCTTTCCGTCACGGTTGACTATGAAAAGACAGTCAAACAGGAACTTCGGAGTACCATCCTTATTTCTCGATATATTCTCGCTCTTAGCTGCTCCGTATATTATATCGTCTCCGACAAATCCCAGCAGCTGAAGCTTATGGCCCTTCAGGCTCTTTGTAACTTCTGTTCTTTTTTCAAAATCAATAATGGTAATCTCTTTTGTCTTGGTTAGGTCCGCACTGTCCGGATAAGCTATAACCTTCATATCCTCTGATACAGCCGCATGGCCTGACGGGAGATTCTCCACCCTGTCATTTGACTTACCTGAAAATACATCTATCGCAAGCATTTTATCTCCTATCAGAAGATAAAAAACTCTTTCCTTTTTATCATAGTAAGCAAGCTTTCCTACAGATAATTTCATTTCATCCAGACACAGATTTGAAGAAACATATTTAAGCTCCTTCAGCGTAGTGTCGGGGATGCTGTACTCATACAGGATTACTCCGGTATGTCCTTCTCTCGGGCCTTCGTTTATTCGTCCGAATACAACAAAGTAAAGAGTATCGTCATCTATGGAAAGCAGCTTTATATCATATCCCTCTTGCGGTGTACGCTCCATCTGAGCCTCGTCAGTGGAAGTTCCGTATACGCTTGAATATGTCCTATTATCGCTGTTATACAGCCACAGACTGTTATCTGCCACAAATGCCAGCTTACTGGAATCCTTGCTTGCCAGATACTCCGGATCCTTGTCGGCAGCAATTCCGAGATTAAGTGAATTAGACATAGGATCTATACCATCAGCATCAAAATCCTGATGGATATATCTTCTGTAATCACTTACCTTTATGGCTGCTCCACCATTATCATAGTCAAGTGCCAGATACTCTGAAACTGCATAGGTCTTAAGTACGTCCTTATCCTCTGAAATAGTCTTGTATCGCAACTCTATAAGGGCACTGGTATCTGTAACCTCCTTTATCTTAGGGATTGCATTTACCAGCCTCTCCATGCGTATTCCGTTCATTACTACATCCTCGTAGGAGGACTCCAGTGTTACATAGCCCGGATTACCGCTGGAATTTACATTTGTTATACTGTTGTTATAAACTGCGCTGTTTGCATCAAGGCTTCCGAAGACCTTGGAAAGGTCCGCCTCACTGACACCAGCCATTGCATCAGTCGTGGTCGCGATCACACGTTCCTTCTCGCTCTCCTCCTTTGCCTTAGCCATATCGGCCAGGACACCGGATACATTGAAGGTGGTTATCGCATTTGTGCTACTGGCAATGTCCATTATCTTTTCATTAGTGTCAAAAACAGCATCTGTGAATTTCTCACTGTAATTTATAAAATCATTAAGTCTGGAATCATTTAAAACTACTACACGTGTATAATAATTTACCGTTTCATTTGCCCTTACGGACTTGATAACGAAGCTGTACTCTGTCCCGGTGATCAGATTCATTCGAAGAGTAGTCTGATATAAATTGTAGGTATTAGTTCCCAGGATCTCATCATAGCCGGTCTTCTTATCAGATATAAATCTGAAATCTCCCTCTTCAACAAGGTTGCTTCCGTCGAAAGACCTAAGCTCATATCTGACCTCCGCACCATTTGTGATGGTATCACTGAGAAGAACACTTATCTCCTTTGAATCGGCCAGGGGCAGAATAGAATCTCTGTACAGACTCGTATCGATAGTATTCTTGTAACCAAGCATACTATTAACAGGTTTACCGTTATACACCATGTATGCCTTATCCATGGTAGGATTATATCCCTCTACTGCACGGGTTGTTCTGTTTCTGTTCTGTATGAAGTTAAATGAAAGAGTTGAACCAATAAATATAAGTACAAAAAGAATCAACCCGAATAGAGTTTTCTTAAACATCTTTTACCTTATTAATCACCGAATGATATACCCAGTGTTTTTGCCTCCTGAATAAGCTGATCTTCAGGATCAACATACTTAAGCTTTCCTGCGGATTCCTCCATAGGAATAGCTGTTACCTCATTGTTCTTAAATACTATAAGCTTTCCGAAATCCTTTGCCTTGAAAAGTTCAGCAGCCTTAGCGCCGAAACGGCTTGACAGAACTCTGTCATATGCGTCCGGATTTCCACCTCTCTGTGTATGTCCCGGAACTGCCACTCTTACCTCAGCATTAGGATATTTATTCTGAATATCATCTGCTATCTCATAAGCTATTGAAGGGTACTTCTTCTCAGCAAGAGCAGCCTTCTTCTCTTTCTTTGGAAGCTTAGCAATCTCCTTGGATATAGCTCCCTCAGCTACAACGATGATGGCAAATTTCTTACCCATTTTCTTACGTTTCTCAATAGTCTTATAGATCTTCTTCATATCGTAAGGAATCTCCGGAAGCAGAATAACATCCGCACCACCTGCTACACCTGCATAAAGAGTAATCCATCCAACTTTATGACCCATGGTCTCGATAACGAAAACTCTGTTATGAGACTCTGCAGTTGTATAGATACAGTCAATAGCATGAGTTGCAACGTCTATAGCACTCTGAAAACCAAATGTAACATCTGTTCCCCAGATATCATTATCTATAGTTTTGGGAAGGCCGATTACATTTAACCCCTCCTGATAAAGTCTGTATGCTGTCTTCTGAGATCCATTTCCTCCCAGAACGAAAAGACCATCCAGCTCCAGCTTCTTGTAAGTCTTTATCATAGCAGGAACCTTCTCTACACCGTCGTCTGTAGGTGTATCAAGATACTTGAACGGAACTCTTGATGTTCCGAGCACGGTACCGCCCTTTGCAAGAAGTCCGGAGAACTCCATAGGCTCCATCTTCCTGTAATTTCCGTAAATCAGTCCCTTGTATCCCTCAAGAAATCCATATATCTCAACATCCTTGAAAAGATTTTCCATGCCTTTTACTACGCCTCTCATAGTAGGATTGAGAGCCTGACAATCTCCACCACTGGTAAGAATTCCTATTTTTTTCATCTTGTATCCCTCCTCATATATTAGATGACAATTTTTCACCTGATAAAAAACTGTCATCTTAGTTATGTAAACTAAAGTTCCACTCTGCCGTCCAGGGCTCTCATGAGTGTGACCTCGTCTGTTACTTCCAGGTCTCCTCCAACGGGAACTCCGCTGGCTATTCGCGTAACTTTTATACCTGCCGGCTTCACCAGCTTCGATATGTACATAGCTGTTGCTTCACCCTCAACACTAGAATTGGTGGCTATTATTATCTCATCCACATCTTCCCTGAGTCTGATAAGCAGTTCCTTCAGCTTTATCTCTTCAGGTCCTATCCCCTGACTTGGATTGATAACTCCGTGGAGAACATGATATACACCCTCATATTTGCCTGTTCTCTCATAAGCCGCCATATCTCTCGGAGATTCTACAACCATTATGGTCTTATGATCTCTGCCCTGTGCTGAGCAGATGGGGCACAGCTCGTTATCTGTTATCGTAAAACATTCTTTGCAGTATTTTATTTTTTTCTTTGCATTCAGTATAGCATCAGAAAGAGCCTGTGCTCTATCTTCCGGCATGTTGATTATATAAAATGCAAGTCTCTGCGCACTTCTTGAGCCTATTCCCGGAAGATGACTCAGCTCTTCTATAAGACGATTTACTTCACCGCCATAGATATTCATATTTTTATATCGCTCCTAAGCTACTTCTATTAGAATAAACCGCCGAGACCGCCGCCCATTCCGCCGGTAATCTTGCCGAGCTGCTCTCTCTCATCATCTGCCTGAGCACGTATAGCTTCATTAACAGCAGCCATTATAAGGTCCTGAAGCATCTCGATATCATCAGGATCTACAACTTCTTCAGCAATTGTAATCTCTGTTATTTCTTTATGGCCATTTATCTTAACCTTAACAACTCCGCCACCACTGGTAGCCTCATATTCTTTCTCCTCAAGCTCAGCCTGTGTCTCCTCCATCTGTCTCTGCATCTTCTGAGCCTGCTTCATAAGGTTATTCATATTTCCGGGCATCATGCCTCCCGGATATCCGCCTCTCTTAGCCATTAAATCTTCCTCCTTAAATATATACTTTATGTAAACCTACTCTGCATCCACAAATTTGATATTATCAAAATCAATCTTATCAAATGCAAGTGATTTATTATCCAGTGTATCCTTTATTCCCTTTCGGGTTGTTATATCCAGCTCAACCTTTTTACCGATGATCTGTGACAGGTCATCTGCAAAATCAGATAAATTCTTTTTATTCATAAAATATAAATACCTGTTATTTTCTTTATCCTTGTCATCAAAGACAATTATAAGTCTTGCTGTCCCATCAGAATCATAATTTGGAGCCGGTTCCACACTTACTTCATTTGCATATATCCCCTTCGGTGATCCCAGCTTCGGAACTATTTCCGTGTACCATTTTTTTGCCAGTTCTATTATATCTTCTGCAGTAGCCGGAGAATACTGTTCTCTGATATTCTTTAATACTATATCGCTCTGAGCCTTTTTATCTACCGGTTTTTTTTCGTCTGTCTGAAGGGTTCCGGAAGCAAGGCGATCTTCCAGTTCCTTATGAACTATATTTTTGACAATCTCCTGTATCTCGGTCTCGTTAATATTTGCCTGCACTGCACTCTTTACATCGATACCTTCCGAAGGAGCAGTCTGTTCACCGTTTCCTCTGCCCTGTTCAAGTCTCTCAAGTCTTCCTATTATAGAGCTGAGATCTAAATCCGTTTCAGGTCTCATCATACGTATCAGCGCCATTTCCAGAGTAACTCTTTTCACCGATGAAGCTCTTATTTCAGAACACAGCTCCTGAAGAATACTGAGATATCTCGTGAGAGCCTCGGAGCTGAAGTCATTTCCGATATCGATAAGTTCATCTGCTGTTTCCTCTGTCATATCCAGTTCACTCTTGATAGACGGAGAAAGCTTAAGGAACAATACGTTACGCATAAACCAGGTAAAATCATCCACAAGTTTTGTAAGATCCTTGCCCTTATATATGGAATCATTGATTATATCGAGGACACTGACTGCATTGTCATCACGGATACTCTTAAGAAGTTCTATATAGATATCAACCGATACAGCACCTATAGTTTTTAATACGCTGTCTCTGTCCAGAGTGGTTCCGAGACTTGCCGACATACACTCATCCAGAATGGAAAGGGCATCTCTCATGGAGCCGTCTGCAGTTCTGGCTATGAACTTAAGTGCATCCCTGGTAGCATCGCCGCCCTCTCTCTTAACTATATCCTCCAGTCTGTCTGTTATGGTATCCAGAGATATTCTATGAAAATCATATCTCTGACATCTGGACTTAATGGTAACCGGAAGCTTATGATCATCCGTGGTTGCCAAAATAAAGATAACATATTCAGGCGGTTCCTCAAGGGTTTTTAAAAGTGCATTATAAGCACCTGCCGAGAGCATATGAACCTCATCAATTATATACACAAGGTATTTAGCCTGAGCAGGAGAATACTGAACAGCTTCATTAATCTGGCGGATGTTGTCAACACCGTTATTTGAAGCAGCATCTATTTCAATTACATTTAACGAACTGCCATCTGCTATAGCCTTACAGCTTGGACACTCTCCGCAGGGTCCGTTCTCGGTGGCATTCTCACAGTTAACTGTTTTTGCAAGGAGCTTAGCCATAGTAGTCTTACCGGTACCACGGGTTCCGCAGAAAAGATATGCGTGACCTACTCTTCCGGACTTCAGCTGATTCTTTAAAGTTGTAACTATATGATCCTGTCCTTTTACTTCGTCAAAGCTGTCTGGACGAAACTTTCTGTATAAAGCTACGTATGACATAAAATGGCTTCCTTTTTTTTCTGTAAGTTATATATGTCTTTAATACTATATGACATACGGATTGCTTCGTTTCTATCGAAACTCCCGCAATCCTTGAAACATTCGGAATCCGTATGTTTTCTACGAAAACAACTACTTCCTCATGTTTCAGCGTGTCATAAAGTCAAAATGCGTTTCCTGCAAGCAGAAACGCCTTTTGACTTTTGACACTTATGTCATATTCTAACACGATAATGTACCACTTTCCACACAAAATTTTCACTATTATTATCTCTTTTAGAGTGTTATAATTCTATGGGTGTTAAATGTTTTATAAGGAGTTTAATACATGAAAAGCGATAACAACGAAGCAATTAACGATGCTATACAAAATGAAAAGGATAAATTATTAGCTGAGATAAGAGCTGAGTTCAGCGGAGAAGGTGTACCTGAGGGCTATGATGGAGCTGATTCCGAAAATGAAGCCTCTGCTGAACCGGAAGAGTTCACTCTTCCCAGCGATGAGGAACTGGAGGAATCCATAAACACCGATCCTGTGATCACAAAGGTTTCCAAACCTCTTCCAAAACTCGGTGACGGCTTCAAATTTGTTCCCATTACAGTAGGAATAACTGCCGCAGCTGTAGTGCTGGGACACATCAAGCCTATCAATTATGGTATCCCAAGTGCAGCCTGGCTCAGATATATCTATATCGGCTTTGGAATCGCAGTACTTGTTCTGGGAATAAAGCTGATTGTAGACGCACTGGTACACTGTGCTCTTAACGATAATCTTAAAATGGGAAAACTCGCAACTTCCGGAATATACAGTAAGACAAGGAATCCTATATATGCGGGTGTAATTCTGATATGTACAGCTGCCCTGTTTATATCAGGAAATGCGTTCATGTATCTACTTCCAATAGCATACTGGATATTCCTCACCAAACTTATGCAGGTAACAGAAGAACCACTTCTCAGAGTTAAGTTCGGCGATGAATACGAAGAATATTTTAAGAAGACTTATCGTTTTATTCCTATTAAAAAATAGCTTAGCTAAGACAGGGGGACGTCCTTGACGTCCCCCTTATTATTTATCATTTCTTATAACAGCTCCAAAAGTTTGTCGTATACGAATTCTACGCTGCTCTCACGGACTTCACTTCTGCCAATATTTCCAAACTGCATTGTAAAGGTTTCTACATCTCCGTTTATGCATATGCCGAAACATACCATTCCCACCGGCTTTTTATCAGTACCGCCGGTAGGGCCTGCTATACCCGTTATTCCTACACCGACCTCTGCCCCCATGGCCTGAGCCGCTCCGATGCACATTTCCCGTGCCACTTCTTCGCTTACCACTCCAAACTTCTCAATAGTTTCAGGACTTACATCAAGATATTTTACTTTGGCTTCATTTGCATATGTAACAAAGCTTACGTCCAGAACACTTGAAGCATCCGGTACATTTACCAGGCGGGCTGCTGCCAGTCCGGCAGTACATGACTCCGCAAAGGAGATATGATATCCTTTTTTCTTTAATTCCACTACTACTTTATCTTCTTTTCTCATAGTTCTTCCTCTGTCATATCTTTTTCTTTATTGAAAGCATCATACAGACAAGGCACAAGTACAAGTGTCAGCATGGTACCGTATATCATACCACCCACCACAACTATTGCCATTGGCTGTGACATTTCCGTTCCTTTACCCATACCCACTGCCATGGTAGACATGGATATGATTGTTGTAAGCGCTGTCATAAGAACCGGTCGAAGTCTTGTCTTAGCCGATTCTATTATCGCATCCTTCTTGGACATTCCTTCACGTCTCAGCTGATTGATATAATCCACCAGAACGATACCGTTATTAACTATGATTCCGGCAAGCATTACGAAACCTACCATAGCTATAACCGATACTGCCTTACCGGTCATGAACAGTGCGAAGAAACCGCCCGTAAATGCAAGCGGGATTGTAAACATGATGATAAATGGTGACTTAAGACTCTGGAACTGTGCAACCATGATAAGATATATCAGCACTATTGAAAGCGCCATCATCAGAAGCACCTGTCTCATAGCCTCGTTAATGGTTTCATCCTCACCCTTCATAGTTATGGAATATCCTTCAGGAATTGCAACGCTCTTAAGTCTTTGCTGAACCTCTTTACCGACGAGTCCGATATTATGGTCTGCGTCAATGGAAGCACTTACCTGTACATATCTGTTCTGATCGCTTCTGAGCACCTGAGACAGTTCCTCTGTTTCTTCAAATGTAGCTATCTCTGAGAGATATACCTCCTTGGTCTCATCCTTATCTTTTTCGTCTTCATCTTTATCTTTTTTATCATCTTTTTTGTCTATATATTCAAATGTCAGCTTCTTCAGATCATCTATTGTAACGCTGGCCTGTTTATCTGTTTCAACATATACATCCAGATCCTTAATATCTGTTTCCAAGGATGTTGTGGCACGGGTAGAAGCAAGCTCACCGGATATTTTAGCGAAAACCTGAGCAACAGTAAGTCCGTAATCTGCAGCCTTTTTCTTGTTTACCTTTATCTTGAGAGTCTTGGTCATATCATCAAGTCCATCATCCAGTGTTTCTATTCCCTCTACTCCCTCCATAGCTGCAGCCACATCTCTGGCAAGCTTCTGAAGTGTTTCCACCTTTCTTCCCTTTATCATGACAGATATACCACTGCCCATCAGAGCATCCATATCCATCATGGAAGTACTGACTTCAGTCTTACAATCCAGACCTTCGGCCTTATCCATGATCTTCTTTGTTATCTCGGCATTTGATATATCGGCACCTTCCTTAAGAAGAACATACATTGATACAGAATCACCACTTCCACCGGAAAGTGCACCAAGAGTAGATCCATTTCCTACCATTGCTCCGATGGTTTCTATCTCTTCTATCTCAAGAAGTCCCGTTGTCAGTTTATCTGCACACTCCGTCATTTCCTCAAAGGTCTTATCCTTATCCTCAGGAGCCGAAAGAGTAACACTGATCTGGTCACTCTGCATTTCAGGCATGAACTCTGTTCCTCTGGTAAGAGCCAGTGATACAGAAGCCGCTGCCAGAAGGATCATTACAACAAATACAAGTGGCTTGAATTTGATGGCTCCTCTCAGAAATGCTGAGTAAGCTCTTATTGCCAGACTCTCTGAATTTCCGGTCTTTTCCTTTGAATTCTTCAGTATTCCCTGAGCCATAGCCGGCACCAGTGTAAGTGCCACAAGAAGGGATGCTCCCAGTGTATAAGCAATGGTGAGACCCATATCAACAAAGAGCTGTCTCGTTATTCCTTCTGTAAATACGATAGGCAGGAATACACAGACTGTAGTAAGGGTGGACGCAGTGATGGCTCCCGCAACCTGACTTGAACCGTAAACCGCTGCCTTCTTTATGCTTTCTCCCTCTTTTCTCAGTCGGAAGATATTCTCTATAACAACGATGGAGTTATCCACCAGCATACCTATACCCAGCGTAAGACCGGACATGGATATGATATTCAGTGTTATTCCCGAGAAGTACATAAGCACGATGGCAAATATAATGGAAATCGGAATAGCACAGGCGATTATTATTGTAGGTCTTATATCTCTCAGGAAGATAATAAGAATTATAATGGCAAGTGAAGCACCCAGAAGGATATTCTGAAGTATGGACTTCACGATGATATCTATATAAACGCCCTGATCCATTAATACTGCAAAATGCGGATTCTTCTCTTCACTTTTCTCAAGGAAGTCAAACTTTGCCAGAATAGAATCCGATACATCTCCTGTGGCATAACCTGTCTGCTTCTCAAAGGATATAAGCAGTCCCGGCTCACCGTTCAGCTTGGCATAAACATCTGCAGAATCATCCACCTTTTCTACATCCGCAACATCAGATACCTTTATTATTCCCACAGTATCCATGTTCAGATCTATAAGAACGGTATCTGCAAGCTCATCTACATCTTCTACGCCTTCTCCAACCTGTACCAGGTAATCTCCATCCTCACCGGGAGCATATCCTGCAGGCATATCAAAGTTCTGTGCAACCAGAAGATTATTAAGCGTATCCAGAGATAAGACTGCATTCAGGTCAGCGGCATCCTTTGCACTGTCCACACTGTCGTCTATCTGCTTCTCTGCATTTTCTATCTGAGCCTTGCCCTGAGCAAGTTCAGCAGAAGCCTCTGCCATGGTAATTGACTGATCTATCTCTGCTTTGTTTATACTTTCAAGAGCCTCACTTGTGGCAGACTTTCCGTCCTTGACCTTCTCTATTCCTTCTTCTATCTGCTTGATGCCCTTCTTGACCTCTGTCTGTTTTTTCTCCAATGCTTTTACAGCTTTGGGTATATCCTCATAGGTCTTAAGCTTTACTCCCATTTCAGCCATAGATGCGCTATTTGATGCAAGCTGTGAGTTGATCATTTCAATGGTACCGGCCAGCTCAGCCTGCTTGGCAAGGGCCTCCTGAATAGTCATTCCTGCTGCCGCCTTAAAGGCTTCGTCATCAAGCATTCCGCTGTTATATAGCTCTATAACTGAATTAAGGCCATCCAGAGCCTCCTTAGCCTTCTTGGCTCCTTCATAGGTCTCATTCAGACTTTTAATAGTAGACTTAAGTGTTTTCTTGGTTTCTTTCAGGGTTGCCAGCTGTTCCTTAAGTTCCTTTTCTGACTGATACAGTTCTATCTGTGTAGTCTGAAGCTTACCCTTATCCTCACTGACAGAATCAGCCAGTGCATTTTTCCCTTCTTCCAGCTGAGCTTCTCCTGATTCTATTTCCTCCTTGGAGGAAGCAAGCTCATCTCTCGCATCCTGGAATTTGGAGTCTATTTCAGCCATTATCTTATCGTTGATCTTATCTATCTTATTCTGATTCAGAGTAACCTTGACATTTTCCTTTATTCCGCCTGTAGCAGATACAGAAGCAACACCCTCGATACTTTCAAGCTGAGGAATGATTTCCGTCTCGATATAATCAGTTAGTTCTGTACTTTGCATACTCTCTACATTTACGGCAGCAACCATTACAGGCAGCATGTCAGGATTGATCTGCATGACAATAGGAGTACCGATGGAATCATCGAAGGTACCCTTTACTTGATCCAGACTCTGCTGGATCTCTATTAATGTTGCGTCCATGTTGGAGGTCTGCTCATATTCCAGTATTACAGTTGAATAACTGTTATAGGATACAGACTGAATATTCTTCAGATTAGAGGTTGTGGCAAGAGCCGACTCTATTGGAGAAGTAACCTCCTTTTCAATAGTCTCGGGACTGGCGCCCATATCGGTAGTTATTACTATTACATAAGGAAGCGTCATGTTAGGCAGAAGATCCGCGGTCATACGCATAAGAGCAACTATTCCGATTACAATAATCGCAATTACTACCACAAATACTGTATATGGTCTTTTTACACTGAATTTTGAAATCATATCTATCCTTCTTTGATTAACTTATTTATATTCTCTGTAATTATCCTTTTAAGAACCTCATCATCCGTAAGGTCAATATTACATTTTTCCTGAAGTTCCTTATATCTATACGCCATAAGCTCATGAACACTGGCTATTTCATAGGCAATGAGCAGGCACTCTCCATCTGTTTTTTCACCTGCAAAATGTTCCTTCAGCAGGGTAAATGTACCATCATCCATTTCAAGCGCTCTGTCAAATACACAGAACTTTACAACAGAATGAGACATACTGTAGTAATCTATCATTAGTCTCAACATCTGAAAATATCCTTCGATAAGTTTTTCCTTTGGAGACATATCACTATGTAATATCTCATCCAGCTCAGGCTTACATTTCTTAACCTCTTCCTGAAGATTCTTAAATACCGCATATATCAGAGCCTCTTTGGAACCGAAGCAATAATTTATCATTGCCAGATTGACTCCGGCTTCTTTTGTTATTGCTCTGGCCGTAACCTTTGTCCAGTCATCGCAGTTAAGCAGCAGTTTCTTCGCCGCTTCGATGAGTGCAGTTTCAGTTGATTCAACCTTTTTCTTTTCCATATCAAAACATCCTATCCATTCATTAAACACGTTTAATTAAACGTGTTTAATAATACTCCTCCCATATGTTTCCTGTCAATCAAAAAAAGATGACAAAAATATAGAATTCTTGTCATCCTTCTGCTATATAAAATGTATCTATTGTTTACCACTAAAATCCAGTTCTTCTTTAGGAACAGGCTTGCTGAATAGAAAGCCCTGAGCCATATCTGTTCCTATATTTTGAAGAAAATCATATTGTTCTTTTGTTTCAACACCTTCAACCAGCGACTTTACTCCCAGATTCTTTACCATATCCACTATGGAAGTAACTATTACCGCAGTCTGAGGTCTGTCGGAAAGTGTCCTCATGAATCTCATGTCCACCTTGATAACATCGAAGCTGTAATCCTGAAGTGAATTAAGGGATGAGTATCCGCTTCCGAAATCATCCAGCCATACCTCGAAGCCGGCCTGCTTTAGTTCATCTATTCTCTTAGCCAGCTCATCTTTATCATCCACCAGAGCACTCTCTGTTATTTCGATATGCATATTCTTAGGATTCACCTTGTACTCACTGACCTTATCCTTTATATATCCCACTATATCCGTGAGCATAAAATCAAGTCGGGACAGATTAATGGAAACAGGAATGTCTCTTCCTGCTTTCTCGGAAAGCTCCTTCTGGTCCTTACATACCTGATCTATGATAAAGGTATCTACTACATGAATGAGTCTTGACTCCTCCAAAACAGGTATAAACTCTGCCGGTGACAGGAAACCGTATACCGGATCCACCCATCTTGCCAGAGCCTCCAGCTCATAAAGTTCTCCTGTTTCTATATTCACAATAGGCTGATAGTAAACCTTGAGATAGCTCTCCTCAGCTGCTTCATTTACATGGGAGATCACGTACTGCTGAAGCTTGTTATAATTCTCCAGACTAACTTCATAATATACGTAGTTCTTGCCAAATGTATGCTTGATGCTGTCGCAGGCAAGCTTTGCCTTATCAGAAGCAATACCTATATCTTCACCTGCCTCATACTCATATATTCCGACCTTCAGATTCATGTCGATATTACTGAACAGCGGCTTAACCTTTGTCATTACTTTTTCGAGTTGTTCCTCAACATCTTCCTTATAAGAAAGAACAACAAAGTGATCCTCTGCGAATCTTGATATCAGCCCTCTGTCGAATTCTTCTCTCAATATCTCCGCTATATCTCTGAGCAGGGCGTCACCCTTTCTGAAACCATAGGTCTCATTGTAGCTCTTGAAATTGCCTATATTGAAATACAGAAATACCGGCTTATCTTCCATATTGATGATATTACCCAGCATCTCATCCGCTCTGATACGGAAGAACTGCATATTGGGAAGACCTGTCAGGCTGTCAACACTGCCCTTATTAATATTGATTCCAACCTCTTTAAGGATATCTGTTCTTCGCTTCTCGCTTCGGTCATAAGGGAAACCGATTATAGTTCCTCTACCTTCGCTCTTAGCTTCAAGAAGTCTTACATCGGCATGTCTGATCATCTCATTTGCATCATCGGAAGAAAGGGTCTTTCCGTTTACATAGCCAATGGACACCGAAGGATGGAACCTCATATCCATAATAGTGATATCGCTGAATTCTGCTCTAAGTTCATAGATCTTATCCATGAATTCCTGCTCGTTAGCAGAATTATAAATAACCAGAACCTCATCACTCTCATATCTGTAACATATATCCTCACCGAATACTTCTGAGGTTACATTTCCCAGATACTTTATAAGTTCCTCGCCGAACTCATGTCCGTACATATCGTTGTAGAACTTGAAATAATCAACGTTGATGATACCGACATATACATTCTTATCAACGTATTTATCGATATCCACCTTCAATGCATATCTGTTTTTCATACCCGAAAGCTCATCATGCATAGCCTTATTCCGGGACTCCACATAGTTTTCTATATTGTCAAATCTTTCCGCAAGAACAAAGAGATCGACGAATATCGAACCCATCAGAAAACTCAGCGAATGAACAAAATCAAGTTTAAATATCTGAGGATCTTTAAAGATAAAAGCCATGATCAGATAAACAATCATCGATATGACTATATAGAGAAGATGTCTTACCGGATTATCAAGAATAAAGGGCGGCAGACATATAAGGAGCAGGAAAAATGTAATAGTTACCGAACCGGGATCCAGGCATGTACCCATAAGAATTCCTATGACAAGTACGGGAATCTGCACAGCATAAAGGAATAACAGACTGTTCTTCGGTCCGTCCTTAAGTACAAATCTTCTTATCAGTCCGACAACTATGAAATAAAAAAGCAGGATTATACCCTGAACATATCCGTGTGTCTTTGCGACAAATATGTTTGAAAGAATGTTAACTAAGGCCACGATAAAGCCAACAAGAATAAATGTCTCGCTTGCGATGACATTTCTCTTGTTAACTTCATCTATATATTCATAATACCTTTTAGGTGTTAACCTTCTTAAAAATCTCATGAATAATCATCCTATCTGTCACTGAGCATATCTGTCTTTAATTTATCTATCTTTGCCTCTGAATCAGCAACTGAATCACCCTTTACACCAAAGTAGAACTTAATCTTCGGCTCTGTTCCTGATGGACGTACACAGCACCATGCATTGTTCTCAAGCTCATAATAAAGAACATTGGATGAAGGAAGTCCTGTGGAACTCTTCTCGCCTGTCTCAAGGTCGATTCTTTCATCAGCCTTATAATCACGTGCAGCAAGAACCTTAAATCCACCAAGTTCCTTAGGAGGATTTGAACGGAAGTTATCCATCTTCTTCTGGATCTCAGCAGCTCCGTCCTTACCCTTAAGCTCAAGGGTTGCAAGTCCTTCCTTGTAGTAGCCGTACTTCTCATACAGATCCTGCATAGCATCGCAGAGTGTCTTACCCTGCTTCTTGTAGAATGCAGCAACCTCGCAGAGCATCATAACTGCTACGATGGAATCCTTATCTCTTGCATAGGTTCCTGTCAGGCAGCCATAGGACTCTTCAAGTCCGAATACATAATTATTGCAGCCTGTCTGCTCAAATATCTTGATCTGCTCACCGATATACTTAAAGCCTGTAAGTACTTCTACGCAGCGCGCATTGTAATTTGCTGCAATAGCCTTAGCCAGATCTGTTGTAACGATAGTTGTTACAAGTGCAGGATTCTCAGGCATAGTACCTGTAGCCTGACGCTCTCTGAAGATATATTCAGCTATGAGCATACCGGACATATTTCCTGTAAAACTCATGTACTCACCGGTCTTGGTATCCTTTGCATATACACCAAGTCTGTCGGCATCCGGATCAGTTGCAAGAACTATATCTGCATCCACATCCTTAGCAAGCTTCAGCGCAAGCTCCCATGCAGGTGCTGACTCAGGATTCGGATAAGCAACTGTCGGGAAGGAACCATCAGGTATCTTCTGCTGTGGTTCAACATAAACCTGTGTGAATCCAAGGTCTTTAAGAACTCTGCGGACCGGTACATTTCCTGTACCATGAAGAGGTGTATAAACTATCTTAATATCCTTTGCCATCTCAGGAATGATCTCAGGATGAATACTCTGTGCCTTAACCTGTGCTATATACTTATCATCAAAGTCTGTTCCGATGATATTGAAAAGGCCTAATGCTCTTGCATCATCCTCATCCATGGTCTTAACATTTGCAAAATCAGTAACCTTTGCAACCTCAGCCATGATACCTGTGTCATGAGGCGGTGTAACCTGTGCTCCATCCTCCCAGTAAACCTTGTAGCCATTATACTCACGAGGATTATGACTTGCGGTAACAACTATACCTGCGATGCATCCAAAGCTTCTTACTGCGAAGGAAAGCTCCGGTGTAGGACGAAGAGACTCGAAGAGATAAGTTTTGATTCCATTTGCATTAAGACATCTTGCAGCCTCACGTGCAAATTCAGGTGACATGATTCTTGAATCATGTGCTATTGCAACGCCCTTTTCCTGACCATTATGTGCAACTATATAATTTGCAAGTCCCTGTGTAGCCTGACGGACTGTGTAAATATTCATACGGTTTGTTCCGGCACCTCTCACCCCTCTGAGACCACCTGTACCGAACTCAAGACTTCTGTAGAATCTGTCCTCTATTTCTTTTTCATCATCCTTGATAGACTCCAGTTCTGCTCTTGTATCCTCATCAAAATACGGATCCTCCAGCCACTTCTTATAAGCTTCCATAAAATCACTCATTGGTCTAAACCTCCCATTCTTGTTGTATATTATTGAAGCATTTCAGGTCTTTATAAAACCATTTAAAATCCTTCTGCATAGTTACTTGGATTATAACATTTTTAGGGTGGTTCTGCTACTATATTTTCATTATCCACAAGTCAAAAAGATGACACTTTTTCACCTGATAAAAAAGTGTCACCTTTTGCTGTTACTTAATTACTGACAGGCTCTGACGATCTGCGAATACTGCTACGAATATCAGGAAGATTACTCCCTGTATCAGCTGCATGGCCTGAGTTGTGAGTCCCATCATGGTAAGTCCGTTGTTAAGGACTATATAAAGCAGCGAACCTACTATGATATTTTCGAATCTGACCTTGGCACCTCCAGATATGGGCATACCTCCAAGAACCAACGCGATCAGTATCTGTGTTTCAAGCTGATTGCCTACATTTGCCGTTGCCGAACCGTTCTTTACGATATTCACAAATGCGGCAAGTCCTGTTATTGCTCCTGCAAGTACATATATTAAGAACTTCATCTTATCTGTTTTTATACCGGCGAACTTGGCTGCCTTCTCTCCCGCTCCGATAGCCTTCAAATAAGTACCAAACTTGGTGAATCTGAATATCACGAAGCTTATAATGAGTATGGCTGCCGTTATTCCCAGCTTGATTCCAGTAGTATCATAATCATAAACCTTCATACTTGCCGTTACCGGAGAGTTGGACGCCATGTATTTAATGAACCCTCGGAAGAGGAACATGGTACATATGGTAACGATGAAGGATTTAATCTTCCTGTTTACATAGAAGAAGCCGTTAAATGCGCCTATTGCCGCACCTGCCAGGATACCGCCTGCAACAGCAAGAGCCATATTTACTCCCGATAGCAGACAAACCACTATTGAAGATATACCAAGGATGGAACCCTGTGAAAAATCAAGGCCTCCCATGGTCATTATGAATAAAACTCCTGTTGCTGATATCAGAACAACGTATACCTGATTCAGAATAAGCTTTCTGCTGCTCCACATGCTTCCGTTTGTAAGTATGTTAAATATAATGCACACCGCAATCAGGCCTATTATGGGCAGAGCGCTTCTGAGTCTCTTAAGTATCCACTGCTTCTTATGCTCCAGTGATTTAGATAACTCTATGTCTTTATGTTTATCCATGACCACTTACACCCCCTTATACCATCTTAGCGATGAGACTGTTCTCATCCATATCAGGACTTCTGAGAAGTTCACCGTTTATCTGTCCGTCCTTCATGACGAGGATTCTGTCACACATTCCTATAAGCTCCATAAGTTCCTCGGAGATCATGATGATGGACTTGCCTGCTTTACGCATCTTATCCATAAGCTGGTATATATCCTGCTTAACCTTGATATCAATTCCTCTGGTAGGACTGTCCAGAACCAGAATATCCGAATCCTTTCCGATCCAGCGTGCCAGCACAACCTTCTGCTTATTACCACCGGACAGATCCGAAACAAACTGGTCTACACTTACCATCTTAGTAGACATTTTCTGTGCATAAGTATTGGCAAATTCCTTAAGCTTCTTATCGTTAAGCATATGCGCCTTATTAGCCAGATCATCCAGAGAAGGCAGACAGATATTATCACCAATACTTTGGTTCATTACAAGGGATTCATTATCTCTGTCTTTTGAAGTGTACGCTATGCTGTGTGATATGGCTGTAGGTATGTCGTTAATCTCGGTTCCGTCTGCCAGCGTAACACTGCCTTCTCTATCAAATGATGCTCCGAAACATGCTTTTCCAACCTCATGCATTCCTGATTCGGATAAGCCTCCGAATCCCAGTATCTCTCCCTTATGCAGCTCAAAATTTATATGGGAAATCTGTCCCGGTACTGTAACATTCTTCACCCTCATTACAACTTCATCTGAAACCGGCTCACCATAATCAGCACGGTAATAATCGCCTGTGACTTCACGGCCAACCATCAGTTTCTTGAGGCTGTCCTCGTCCATATCCGCACTTTTTACCGTATCAATATATACGCCGTCTCTGAGAACCGTAATGGTATCGGAAAGACTCAGCACTTCAGGAAGATCGTGAGATATAAATATAACTGTATTACCTTCACTACGTATACGTTTCATGTGTTTATAAAGCTCTTCACGTCCTTCCTGGGAAAGTGCCGTCGTGGTCTCGTCTATTACCACAATCTTCGGATTGAAATAGGTAGCCTTTACTATTTCAACCAGCTTTCTGTCTTCAAAATTATAGTTTTCAATCATGTCCGATGCTTTTATTCTGTCAAAACCGTATTTTTTCAGCAGTTCATTTGCCTGACGATTCATTGCATTGGTATTCTTGATTCCGAACTTCACGAACTTATCCTCGTGGCCCAGGAATATATTTTCCGCAACTGTCAGTCCGTCAAGGGTTCCAAGCTCCTGCACGATAATGGATATACCTTCGTTGTTAGCCTCCACCTGATTTTTCGGATTAACTTCCTGTCCGTCCAGAATAAATGTACCGCTGTCTTTTTGATATATACCTGTCAGAGAATTGGTCAGTGTAGATTTGCCCGAACCGTTCTCTCCGATAAGCGCATGGATCTCGCCTTTGTTTATATTAAAGGACACTTCCTTCAGCGCCCTGGTAATTCCGAAAAGCTTACTGATCTGTTTTACTTCCAATCTTATATCACTCATGGTCAACCCTCCTATTTCACTATCTCGCCCTTATCAACCTTGGTTGTAAGAGTAACGATGATGAGCAGTGCCAGTCCGGTGATAACATCCTGGATTGCAGTAGGAGCTCCCAGTGCGATAAATCCGAAGAAGATTATATTTATTACAAACTCGCCGATTATAATAGCCGGAAGCGGCATACCATACTTCTTAAAAGCGAGTCCGAAGAAGCAGCCCATGGTCGGAACAAAGTTTCTGCTCATGGATGCCATTCCGGTAACCGCAACCATCGATGAACCATAGCTGATGGTAAGAACCGCCATGATTCCGAGGAATGCACCACTGATGATAAATGCAAGTATTTTATAGAAATTAACTTTAATTCCCATGTTCTTTGCCACAAATTCATTACTGCCGATTGCATAGGTATAAGTACCGATCTTTGTATAGTTAAGTAAAATGTATGCAATGGCAAAAGCTGTTATGGCAAGGATCAGATTACCCGGCATCTGTCCGAATGCTCTGAGATCTGACGGCAGGGTCTGCTCAACACCACCTGCTATATAGTTGGCTATAGACTCGTAGATAAGCGCCAGACCCGTCGTCACGATCATGGAGGGAATTCTCAGCTTGGCATAGAAGAAGCCATTTAATAATCCTACTAAAGCACCGGTTACTATACTTCCGACAATGAGTCCGAAGTATCCAAGGCCCATTCTGTTTGCAAATACGCATCCTACAATCGCAGAAAGCATAATGTTTGCTCCGATGGAGAAATCGAACATTCCCATGACCATAACAAAGTAGAATCCTACTGCACCTACTGCTGCCAGCAGTGATGCTTCAAAGTAGCTCATCATATTCTTTGCAGAGCCGAAATTATCCGGAGTAATTATCTTGAAGACTCCCCACGAAAGGATGACCAGCAGAAACAGAAGTATATAACCCTTGATCTGTCCCGATAGTTTCGTTCCTTTTTTTTCTATTGAATCACCCATTTTGATTCACCTCTTCACTAATTTAGGGTACAAAAGTAGCCGGTACCGCCGTGCGATACCGGCTCACCTGAATTAAAAATCATTTTTTCAGATAAAAATTATTACCCAGAGACTACATCATTTACCCGATCTAGCCGCCGCATCTTCAATTGAAAGTGACGCAGCTTTCTTCTTAAGTCCTTCCATATCAAGCTTTGACATTTCAACAAGCTCTTCATCTGTGTATGGAAGCTGATCTACGAAATACTTCTCATAATCTGCATAGTCTTCAGGTGATGCTACATAGAGGTAAGGGAAGTTGATGTCTTCGAACTTTCCTGCATTACCTGTGTAGTTACCCTTGATTGCATTGTATACAGCCATGAAAGCAAACAGTGGATCACAGTAATGTCCTCCGGACTCTCCTGCCATTGAACCGTTAGCAAGTCTCTCGCCAAGGTCTGGAAGGAAATCTGTTGAAACGATGTCTATAGAATCTGTCTTGCCTGCACGCTCTACTGCTGCGATAGCGCCCTGAAGAGGATCTCCACCACCACCTGCAGGGATAAGAGCATCAAGGTCTGGATTTGCGCTCATAAGAGCTTCAGCTGCCTTTGAGCCACCCTCTGAAGATGTACCTGCGTACTGAGGTTCTGAAAGGACTGCCTTATCATCCGGATGTTCACTGTTCCATTTTTCAACGCCTGCTTTATAACCTTCCCATCTTCCGAGCCAGGTTGCGTCACCCTGCTCCCAGCCGATGAGACCGATGTTACGATCGCCCTTATCGAGAAGGATCTGTACTAACTTTTCTCCGTTCTCAGGCTCATTTTCATGAACTGCACCAACATAGTATTCTGAATCAGTTGCTGCTTTATAGATATCTGCGCTGTTCTCTTCACTTATGATACGGAAGAACTGAGCGAGATAAACACCATTATCATTACAGGTCTTGATGGCTGATGCCATCTCTGTATCTGATGAGTTACATATAATTATTCCCTGGCATCCTGCTGCACAAAGCTGTTCTACTGAAGCTGTAACCTTTTCGGAAACGTGTCCCTGATCTACGTACTGCACCTGAACGCCCAGCGCATTTGCTGCCTGGTCTATTATCATCTTACACTGGGAACCCAGAACGTCTGTAGAGCTCCAGATTGAAACACCAATCTTAATCTCTCCATCCGATGCTCCCGATGATCCCCCTTCATTTGACGAAGCAGCTACAGAATTATCTCCTGACGCCGGACTTCCAGATGCTGAACCAGAACTATTGCCGCAGCCTACAAGTAGCGACCCAGCCATTAATGCACTAAGCACCAGGCTTAATATTTTCTTTCTCATATAACAAAACCTCCTGATAAAAACCAAAAAATACTTTTTCCTTTTTTCCGTTTCAAATTAAATTGAGTTTTTTCGCGAATACTCCCCATCTCTGATGATACTATCATATAGCTATTATTCACAAAAAAACATGGAATATTTTCGCTGGATTGGTAATATTTTAGGTTTTTTTCAGATTGATTTACGATATTTGCTTGGAGAGATACCTTCTATCTTCTTGAAAACCTTCGTGAAGTAGAAGTAGTCATTATATCCCACTATTTCGGCTATTTCCTGTATGGACATGCTGTCATCACGAAGGAGTTCCTTGGCTCTCTGAATCCTGAGAGAAGCTATATAGTCCGAAAAATTAACCTTCAGATTCTCCTTAATCATCTTGCTGAGATGTCCCATACTGATATTATATTTTGACGAGAGCGATGTAAGGGATATATCTTCCATATAATGCTCACGAATATCTGAAATTACATTATCGATAAGCTTGTTATCGAAGTCATATGCTCCTTCTCCGTCCTCATTTCCGGCTCCATCTTCACTCTGGTCATTCAGGATAGCCGTCATAACTCTGGAGAGTTCCTCCTCCTTAATAGGCTTCAAGAGATAATCATATGCGTGATGCTGCACCGCTTCCTGAGCATAGGCAAACTCCGCATAACCGGATATTATAACCACCTTTGAGTCAGGGGAAACATCCGGGATCTCCTGCAGAAGCTCCAGTCCCGAAAGCCCCGGCATCCTTATATCTGCAAATACAACATCAGGTTTAAATCTTGCGATTTCCTCCTTTGCCGTAAGTCCGTTATTAGCAGTTCCCACTACCCTGGCATCGATATTTAGTTTATCCAAAAGTTTTTTCAGTCCAAGAATTATCCAGACTTCATCATCTGCTATATAAACATTAATCATATTTATATCTCCCTTATATGATCCGGCACCGATATCCTGATGACAGTACCTTCATCCATCGCGCTGTCTGCAGTCATTGTATAATCATCCCCATAGAACAGACGAAGACGCTGAACTATATTGGATATTCCGATTCCCGTGTTCTCACGGGGATTAGTGATAGTGTCTCTGAACTTCTCAAGTATCTCTTCATCCATGCCGCAGCCATTGTCAGTAACTGTTATATCCAGTCTGTTATCCCTGGCCTGGATATCAACATCAACATAGCCATCCCCCATCTTACTTTCCAGTCCGTGGAAGACCGCATTTTCCACAAGAGGCTGCAGGAAGAATCTGATAATAGGTTTATCCATTATCTCTTCGGCTACATTTGTCTCAATCATTATCTTTCCCATGAAACGGTACTCAATGATCCTTGCGTATTTTTCTATATAGGACACCTCGTCCCCGATGGTCACTATGTTGCTTCCCTTAACCGCATAACGGAAGATATCAGAAAGCGCCATGGCCATCTCGGCTATGCTGTCTTCATCCTTGATCAGCGCCATGTCCCTCATGCAGGAAAGTGTATTATACAGGAAATGTGGATTGATCTGATTGCGGTATGCAAGTATCTCCATTTTCTGCTGGGAAAGTTCAGTCTCATACAGACGGATCTTGCTGTCTTTTATCTCTTCGATCATTCGCTGGTTTTCGTCCAGCATGTGGTCAAGACTGGATGCAACCTTTCCGATCTCATCAGTTCTGCTCATCTCCAGACGTCTGTCGGGATGCTCTATGGAATCATCTATAAATCTGTCCAATTCATGAATAGGCCTTGCCAGCTGAAGATAGGAATAGAAAATGATGATGGCAAGAAGCACTAATGTAAGAATGGAAGCCATAAGAATAAGCTTGCGGATACCACCGCTTCCGGAAGTATTTCCCGAGATAGATACTGCCACTGCAATTCTTATACCATTCTGCCAGTTACCCTCTCTGTAAACATAGTCCGGGTTTTCCTTAAGGTCAGACATGGTTACGTCCGGCGGTACATTTCCGAAGGAATGAAAAGACAGATCCAGATTATTGGAATCACTCAGAAGCATGGCACTCATGCTGTCATTCAGGATGTTGTGAAGCGTACCGTCTATTCTCCAGTGTTCCAGAACGAAAACACACATTCCGATCTGCTGTGAGGCGTTATTCTCATCATAAATCGGATAATAAAATGCGTAATAAAAATCATCTTTATCCGGAAAATACCAGTCAGCATTCAGATCCTCTTCATGTCTAAGATACATCTGTTTCTCTGGCAGAGTAACCTGCTTCCCGAGAGACATAACCTCATTCATGTCCCGATCAAATATCACCGCTGAAACAATCTCACGGTTCTTCATACTAATCTGAGTAAAGTAAGAGGATACCATAGCAACAGATACATCATCCGTATCTATGGATGCTTTGGGTTCTTCAGAAGGCTTCGCATCCGACACCGAGGCTGCTTCCGTCTCAACAACCACATAATGACACATCAGCTCGGCACTGTATCTGAGATTCTCCTTATACAGACTGAGAGCATTATCCGCCTGCCTGAGAAGGCTGTCCGACAGAGTCGCGGCATAACTTGTGGTGGTCTGCTTGACATAGAGATAAGAAGCATAAAGCGTTCCTGTCAGTACGATCAGAATCACAAAAACGATACAGATAAGCTGCAGAATTATGCTGTTTTTAATCTTCTGAATCACGATACCCCCCGTATCTCCCTTCACAACTTTTATTCACATAGTACTATTTTTTCTTTTTCATCACAATATAAAAATATAATCATTGATGTGTCAACGCGAACGGTACATTTTACCTCATTCTTGTTTTTGACACTTGGTACAATCTTTGATATGATGCTAAGGTCAAAAGGCATTAAGCCGTTCGTGCTTACACGAAAAAGGCTTTAATACCTTGATATAGTTTTATCATGATTATACAAGGAGATCATCATGAAGAAAATTGTTCTGACCGGTGGCGGAACTGCCGGACATGTTACACCGAATATCGCACTTATTCCAACTCTTAAAGAAAAGGGATATAAGATAAGCTATATCGGAACTTATGACGGAATAGAAAAAGAACTTATAGAGGAAATAGGAATTCCCTACTACGGAATATCTTCCGGAAAGCTGAGAAGATATTTTGATCTGAAGAACTTTACAGATCCCTTCAGAGTTATAAAAGGTTTTTTCGAAGCCAAGAAACTCATGAAAAAACTTAAGCCTGACGTGGTATTTTCCAAGGGTGGTTTTGTAACCGTTCCCGTGGTACTTGCTGCCGCTTCAAAGAAGATACCTGTGATAATCCACGAATCCGATATGAGCCCCGGACTTGCAAATAAGATAGCACTTCCGAAGGCATCCAAGATATGCTGTAACTTCCCGGAAACAAAGAAGATGTTCGAGGGCCGAGCAACAGTAACCGGAACCCCGATCAGAAGCGAACTCTTCAGCGGTGATCCGGATAAAGCTTATAAGATGTGTGGCTTTACTGATAAGAAACCCTGCCTTCTTGTAGTAGGCGGAAGTACAGGCGCAGCACGTATCAACGAGGCTATATGGAGTTCCCTTGACTGCCTGCTTAAAGACTACAATATTATCCATATATGCGGAAAAGATAAAGAGAATGAATCAAAAAAAGGCATAAAAGGTTATGTCCAGTTTGAATATATAGGACCTGAACTTCCGGACGTATTTGCCCTTGCAGACCTTGTAATATCAAGAGCCGGAGCAAATGCCATCTGCGAACTTCTAGCACTCAGAAAACCCAACATACTTATTCCACTCTCAAAGGCACAGAGCCGCGGAGACCAGATACTTAACGCCAAGTCCTTTAAGAAGAGCGGCTACAGCTATGTGATTGAGGAGGAAAACCTTACAGACGAAACCCTGCTTAAGGCCGTTAAGTATGTTTCAGAAAACAGAGAAAAATACATCTCAAAAATGGAACAAAGCCAGGGGGGAAATTCCATAGAAACCATCACAGGAATAATAGAATCACTGGTAAAATAATATCGTCGTAAAATAACACAAAAAAAGATGACACTTTTTCACCTGATGAAAAAGTGTCACATTTTTTATGTAAACCAATAATGGTTATTTCTTGCAATGTGTTTTTATAAAGAAATCCACATGCTTTTCTATCATGTCTATAGCTTCCTGTCTTCTGCTTGGCTCTCTGTCACTCAGCTGAATCAGCATAGCTGTTGGACCTGTGAATTCCAAAGAGAGAACTTTGGGATCCATCTCTTCTACCGCACCGTGCTCGATCATACCCTTAAATATATCTGTATACTGATTTACAATCTTGTCGAACTGATGATCGGTAGCCTCAAAAGTAATATATTTATTTCTGAACTGTTCAATGGTACACAGTTTTCTAAGCTTAATTATCGTCTCATTATTTATTGTAAATTGTATCTGATGCATAGTGAACTGTTTTAATTCTTCACCATTATGTATCCAGATAGGAAATGGAGTATTAAATCCCATCTGCTCATCATACGGATTATCCGAAATGGTATGAATACTGTTCAGAAGATCTTCTTTTCCCTTAAAATACTTATATATGATGGGACCGCTCATTCCTATGGATTCTGCGATTTCATCCACACCTGTGGCATCATATCCCTTCTGTGAAAATAGATCCAGCGCTGCATGAAGTAATTTCTCTCTGGTTGACAGTTCAGACATTTACATCTCCTTACATAAAATCAACAATAATATTCACCCGTAAAATTATATTGTGACTGTATGTAAATGTCAAGACATGATAGATATGAACGAATTAATACTTCACTATTTCCATATTCATTCCAACCAGTATAGAACCCGGATATGAATGCTCGAATTTTACATGAAGATTATCTACATAAGCATTTACTTCAAAAACATATTTCCTCTCTGCATCAAATGTAATAACCTTTGACTGCCCCAGCTTCTTTTCGCCATCATATAAGGTTACTGTTACAGGATATTTACTTCCATACGAAGCATTTTGAGGTACAGACAATTCAACTTGCTCAACAAAACCATATGGAGTTGCCGGTTTTAACGAATCATCATTGCCTTTAGGAAATTCTGATCCATTATTAATTATCAGATACGACGCAGTTGATTTCGGACTATTCAATTGAACAACCTGTCTGCATTGTTTTAACTCATTTTTTGTACGAAAATATGGCAGCCATTCAGGATGACCTTCCTCACTATTATCTCTGATATAAAAATCATATTCATCATTAACTGTAACACGAACATGATTCATTCCCATGTCATTCTTCTTAGGATTGATATATTTATTATCCTTCACTGTTCCTTTAGCCAGATTATCTACATTTACATCCGGACAATCAACAAATTTCAGTTTGGGAGCTATCCTGCTCGCAATCGCATTTCCTTTTTCATCTGTTTTTAAGTTTGCCTGTATCATCATCTGAGAACAATCAAAACAGTTTTCAAACAAAATATTCGCAGCACCATTAAGTATAAGATAATGAGGTGATGTATTTGCTTTTGTTCCCATCTTACATGACCTGAAAATAATATTCGGATCTCCTTCCAGACATGAAGTTGTTTTTAAAAGCGTACTGTCATAACCTTTATCAGGAATATATTTCATCTCAAAATGAACATTCTCACATAAAAGATGAGGAGAATTCGATTGACTGGCAGTTGATCTTTTATTACTGTCTCCCCACGGGAAATTAAAGGTAGTGCCGTTCATACATATGTAAGAACCACCAAGTATATTTACACTGGCGCCACTTTCATAGTAGAACGCTTCACCATAAAATCCTTCAATATCAGTTTCAATATATCTCCAGTCAACAGACATAGAATCATTCAATGTAAATAATCTACAATAATTATTTTCATTATTTTCGTCACCACAGTTATTGATTTTACAATAGGCAAATGTAACCTCTGAAAGCATAT
>JAFWSY010000100.1 GCA_017519155.1 Eubacterium sp. | reverse complement strand
CTTGGCCACATAGGCGATGTTCATACAGTAGTCTCCCATTCTCTCGAAATCACCTATGGAGTTCAGTATCTCATAAACCATAAGTTTATCATCTGCCGTAAGTCTCTTCCTGTCGATCCTGACTATGTAAGCCGAAAGAACAGTTTCACATTTATCTATAAAGGCTTCATTTTCCTCCATCTTCGGAAGCATCTCATCGCTGTACTGATATATCATATCCGTAGCCAGCTTATAGTTCTCAAGTATAGCCTCACCCATCTTATCCATAAGATCCTTGCACTGCGCAAGAGCTATGGTAGGAGTATTGAGAAGCATATCATCCAGCTTCGCGAATTCGGCATCAGAAGGATTCTCCTCCTCGTCACCTGTTATCCTTGCGGTAAAGTCTGCCACCTTCTCTGAGAACGGAAGCAGGATCAAACCTGTCAGAAGATTAAAAAGCAGGTGCACTGTAGCTATACTGCCTCTGTTAACAACCTGGGACATAAATGGAAGTCCCACTGTAAAATGCAGCAGATATATAATAGCTGAGAAAAGTATTGCTCCAAAGACATTGAAGAATACATATCCTACTACAAGTCTTTTTGCTTTTTTGTTTGCTCCTATACCACCCATGATAGTGGTTGAACATTTACCTATGTTCTGACCTATAATAATTGGAATTGCCATTGCATAGGATATGGTTCCCGATGCAGACAAAGCCTGAAGTATACCTACAGAAGCATTTGAACTCTGAAGTATTACTGTTATTACTATACCTGTCAGAATACCTAAAAGAGGATTATTAAAGGATGTAAAGAAGGACTGGAAAGTCTCATTTTCCTTAAGAGGTGCGAATACATTTTCCATAAGAGTCATACCATAGAAAAGCATTCCAAGTCCCACCATTATTCCTGCAAAATTCTTTGTATTTTTATTTTTTGCAAAAACGATTATAAATGCTCCAAGTCCTACAAGAAGTGGTGCAAAGGACGCCGGCTTGATCATCTGCAGTGCCAGGTTATCGGAACCTATATCTCCGAGACGCAGGATCTGAGCTGTAACTGTACTACCAAGATTTGAACCAAATACAACGGGCATAGCCTGTGCCACCTTCATGATCCCCGCATTTACGAAACCGACAAGCATTATGGTTACGGCTGCGGAGCTCTGAATAATGGCTGTTACTCCGGCACCGAAGGACCAGCCTTTCAGCCTGCCCACACCTTTTTTCTTACTGGTGGTAACCTTCTCGAGCATTCTTTCAAGTCCGGAACCGGTAAGCTTCTCCAGTGAAGAGCTCATGTTGCTCATTCCGAAAAGGAAAAGACCTATTCCTCCAAAAAGTTGTAATATCGATAAAATATCCATATTAGATCTACCTGCTATGACCTTTCTTCGATAGTTTTATACTCTCTGTGATTACCCACATATTTATATGCCGGTCTGATGATCTTACCATTGTTTACCAGTTCCTCTATACGGTGAGCAGACCAGCCTGCTATACGTGATACCGCAAACATCGGTGTAAACAGTTCTACCGGAATCTTGAGAACCGAATATACAAATCCACTGTAAAGATCCACATTTGCACATACCGGTTTCTGAACATCTCTGTGAATAGGGATAATCTCTTTCGCGATTCTCTCTATTCTGTCATATAATTCAAATTCTTTCAAGTAACCTTCTGCTTCTGACAGACGTCTGGCATATTCTTTAAGTATCTGTGCTCTCGGATCCGAAAGCGTATATATGGCATGTCCCATACCGTAGATAAGACCTGCTCTGTCAAATGCCTGCTTATTGAGGAGCTTGGTAAGATACTCTCTTACCTGTGAGTCGTCCTCCACATCCTCAACATTTGTTTTAAGATCTGCTATCATCTGCTGAACCTTATGATTGGCTCCACCATGTCTTGGTCCCTTAAGGGAACCCAGGGATCCTGCCACTGCAGAATAGGTATCTGTTCCCGTTGTGGTGATTACATGGGTGGTAAAGGATGAATTATTACCTCCGCCATGCTCAGCATGAATAACCAGACATATATCCAGTACCTGTGCTTCCAGATCTGTAAAGGTCGGATCCGGACGAAGCAGACGAAGAATATTCTCTGCTGTAGAAAGCTCCGGTTTAGGTCTGTGAATTATCAGACTGGAATCCATGAACCTATGTCTGTAACTCTGATATCCATAAGCCGCTATAACAGGGAATCTGGCTATCAGACTAAGTGACTGTGCAAGCACATGTTCGATACTTATATCATCGGGATTGTCATCATAAGAATAAAGCGTAAGCACGCACCTCTGAAGAACATTCATTATATTCTTACTGGGCTGCTTCATTATGATATCTCTGTTGAAATTCTCAGGAAGCGGTCTCAGAATTCCCAGCAGTTCCATAAATTCATCCAGCTGCTGTTTTGTCGGAAGTTCTCCAAAAAGCAGAAGGAAGATAGTTTCCTCAAAACCATGCTTGTTTCCATTGAAGCCCTTTACCAATTCCTTTACGTCATAGCCTTGATAAAAAAGCTCGCCGTCTATCGGAATTCTGTCACTGCCCTGCACACGAAAACCGGATACATCAGATATCTCGGTAAGACCCGTAAGAACACCTCGTCCGTCGGAATCTCTGAGTCCTCTTTTTACATCATACTTCGTGTATAGAGATTTATCTATTGTACCGGCTTCATTGAAATTATCCAGATATTTTCTTGTAAGATTTCTGAATTCCTCAAATTCTTTCAAAAGAAAGCTCCTTCCCTTTTTATCACAGCTCTATTATATATTTCTCAAAAGCATTTATCACTCTTGTATTACCATACATATCTTCTCTTTTATGGTTCCGTCCATAATTCATATGAACATGACCGTGCACAAAGAGCTTTGGTTCATACTTATCAAGTATGGTTCTGAAAACTTCAAAGCCTCTGTGAGGAAGATCTTCACCGTCATTCACTCCGTATGCCGGAGCATGTGTAAGCAGTATATCTATCCCCTTCCTTCGCCATATCTTCGGCTTAAGCTTCATATATCTGCTTCTCATTTCCTTTTCTGTATATTGGAATGAACCATAATTATAACACATACTTCCGCCAAGACCCATAATTTTAATCCCATTATACACATAAATGTCATCATCAACACATATACAGCCAAGTGGCGGATTATTTTCATATTTAGTATCGTGGTTTCCATGTATATAGAGTACCGGGCATTTTGCATATGTTGCAAGAAACTCCAGATAGGCTGCAGATAGATCACCCGCTGAAAGGATCAGGTCGATTCCTTCAAGTTTGCTTTTTTCAAAAAAATCCCACAAATACTTGGATTCAATGTCTGCCAAAACCAGAATCTTCAATTCTCTGACTCCTTTATTACGCCCTTCATTTCAACTATAGACTGCGCATTCTCCTGAAGTTCGTCCTTGAGAGGAATATCTCCCTCTATATTATCCACCAGCCAGTCCATGGTGATTATATCATCTATTTTAGTTTCTTCTCCCTCGGAGCAGCGGATAGCACCGTCCTGGGAATGAATCTCTCCCTCAAATACATGTACCTTCTCTTCCATTACCAGATTCTTGATAATATTAACAAGTCTCTTGGTACCTGCCGGAACTTTTTCCGAAAGAATAAGATCCACAACTCCGGCACTGAGACCCCACCAGTAATTGATTGGTCTGCTTTCACTTTCAGCATCAGCATTTCCCCAGTTACCGTTCATGATAATACTTATTATTCTTTCGTACATGATGCCCCAGTTATAGGTTGCCATGGTCATATTGACTATGCCCTGATCGCTGACCTGGTAGAGGCCGAATCTTCTTGAAGCCTTTTTGGGAATGATCATATCCTGATCCGAAACAAAATCAATTCCGTCAGCATAGAAGTCCTTGTAGATATCTTCTATATCTTCCCCATCCTTAAGGGTACTCCACTTCAGAACAACCTTAGCATTAGGATTCACCATACGTGCCCCTAACGCAAATGCATTTATATTTGCAATCATTCCGAATATAGGATAATCAGCCAGATAACCTATCCTATCGGTCTTTGTAAGTGAACCAGCTATCATACCCGATAAAAATTTAGCCTCATATAGTCTTGCCTCATAGGTTCTTATATATCTATGAGATGTATTAAGAGAACAGTTGAGTATTTTAACTTCGGGATGCTTTATAGCACATTTCAGACTGGCACTTATCATGCTCGCTGTCGTGGTGAAAATAACTTCAACTCCCTCTTTTTCTATAAGCTCTTCCATAACATCAACTGTTTCATCACCAGTCAATGATATAATGACTTTAATTGTGTTTATACTGTCACCGAAAACTTCTTTGATATGATTTCTTCCCAGCTCATGCTGATACAGCCAGTCTGATTGAAGCGGATCTCCGCTATACAAGAACGCCACATTCAGCGGTCTGTCAGCAGAAGGTTTCTTTGATATAAGTTGAGAGATAACATTTTTCTTTGTTTCCGGTGGATCGAGAGATACTTCAACCTCATATCTGTCGTTTATTACAAGAAATTCCTGCCACATTGAAGTAATACCGGTCTGAATATCTTCAACACTCATTTCCACTACAGCATCAAAGCCTGAAACCTCCACAAAGGCCAGAAAGGCATCGCCGGTGGATACATTTTCCAGATGACTTGCTTTATTCTTAAATGCTTTGTCAAATCTTCTGTAGGCAGCCTTAAGCTCAAGCAATGTATCTTCATTCCATATCTTTGAAGACTCAGCTCTAATGGCCATTCCTGTTCCATCAGCTCCTTCGCCTCCACTGCTGCTCACCTCTGAAACACTTTCCTCTTCCTGAAGTGTACCACCGTGCTCAGGAGCGTTTGAAACCAGATCTATAAGCTTTTTATAGCTCCCCTCCTGGGAAAAGCATATAAAGTTAACTCCGGTCTTTTTATAGAAATCCATATATTCATAGTAAGCACGAATCTCAGGATCATCCGTCAGCTTCGGAACTTTTCTTGTAACAAAGGCAGGGATAGAATCAGCCTCAAAGTATTTCAGGACACTGACTCTTTTGTTTCCCTCAACCACATAATAGTAATTCAGGTATTCATATACTTTAATCGCATCCCTGATTCCCTCTGACAGATGCGCGTCCGAAAGCAGTGACCATTTAAAACAAAACTCTGTATTGAAATCCATAAGGGGCATGAAATTAGAGGCAAAGGCCTTTGTTCTTCCCGTGGTGCTTGTACCGACTATTCTATCGAGAGGAATATCTACCAGCCCAAGAGAAACATCTCCTGCCACTGAGTCCCTGTCTATTATATTATCGAGTACGGGAAGATAAGGATATTTACCTTGTGATAAACTATTTTTGTAAGCCTTCTGCCCCAGCTTACGCGCCTTTTCATACAGATCAAATGACATATTTTAACCCTTCTGTTATTTAAGCTTACTAATACCGGATCTTACTGCTTCATCGGCAACAGCCTTGGCTACCACCTTTGCAACCTTCTCGTTAAATGCGTCCGGTATGATATAATCCTCTGATAATTCTTCATCACTTACGATTGAAGCTATGGCTCTTGCAGCAGCCTCCTTCATAGGTTCTGTAATAGCAGTTGCTCTTGCATCGAGAGCACCTCTGAAGATACCCGGGAATACAAGCACGTTATTTATCTGATTAGGAAAATCAGATCTACCTGTAGCAATGATTCTTGCTCCACCT
>JAFWSY010000099.1 GCA_017519155.1 Eubacterium sp. | reverse complement strand
GTCTAAATCAAATGGCATTATTTTGGTAAAGTACGCATCTTTATACTCATCTGCCATAAAAGGAATGAGCGCATTTCCATAGGAATCACGGTACATCACAAGACTGCCATCCTTACCTTCGCAGGTGGTCTGGATATTAAAGTCTTCCGTATCCTTAGTATTGGTTACATAGTCAAATGTATGACCTTCGGAATATACTACATTATCATCAAGAACTTTGCCCTTCGGATAGAGCATTCCATAAACATCACCACGGTGTACCTTCTTAATCTCATATGGTACATTGGTATAATCCTTGGCCTGGCGGCCAACGGATTCTTCTATGACTTTGCAGGCATACGCCGCTCCCTCATCATTCCAGTGAGTATCCAGCTTATGATACATTACTCGGTCGTCATTATTAAATGCATCATGCAGGTTTACATAATGTATATCCATCTCATCCATCAGAGGAAGGAGTTTGGACCAGTTATTTACATCACTTCCCTTTTTATAATTGTAAGGAAGGTGCTCCGGATAAAGATCTGCCTTGATAGGTGCCACCATGAACAGAAACTGCATATCCTGATTCTCAGTATAGTCCTGCATAAGCTTTATACTTTTTGCGCAGTTATTTATGCCTCTGTCAGAGAGTACATTTCTTCCGAAGTACTCATCCATGGTTTCTGTATAGTAAAGCCAGCCGTCCTTACCGTATATAACATCATCATTCAGAGATGTGTTCAGGAGTTTAGTGGTAAGTGTTGCATCCACTGTAGTCATCTCCTGCCTGAAAGCAAAATGATCATTGAAGTAATCATTAAGGTTCTCAAAATATTTAAGGTTCAGCTTACCATCATAGGTCGTAAGTTTCGGAAATGGTGCTGCTGTTCTTTTCTCCACCGACATGTCCGTCTTATAAAAAAGCATGCCAACAAAAGGAATGAGAATTATCAGAAGAAACATGCCGATAAATACTTTTCCGCCTATTTGAGAATTATCCTGTTTTTTCTTTTCTTTTTTAGAACTGCTTTTTGACATACGTTAATACCTCATCAATTCAGGCCACCTGAGCGGTAAGTCTTAGAATCTAAAGTATATAAATGGATTATAGGCTGCAGAGGAAAGTCTCAAGATAGAAAGAATTAAAGCCAGGAGCGATACAGCGGCAATAATTGTTTTTCCTCCATTCAGTCCCTCTACTCTTCTCTTTATTTTCTCCATAACAGGATAAGAGAAAATGAGAGCCAGTATCAGTGTAAGTATATTATATATATTCATCTGCTCCAGGAAAATGCTCATGGAAGGCATATCCATAGACCAGCCTGTAAACATTCTTTTTACAAATGTAAGTCCATAACCTATGGTATCGGCACGGAAGAAAACAAAGGCAAGTGTTGCGATAAGAACTGTGTACAGATTACCGAGCACCTTAAGCCTTCCCTTCAGCTTATTGATTGGGAGTACTGTGTCCTCCAGTACATTTGCAACTCCATGGATCATACCCCAGAGTATGAAGGTCCAGTTTGCACCATGCCATATTCCCGTAAGCAGGAAAACGATCAGTTTATTTATCTCTGTTCTGGCCTTACCCTTTCTGTTTCCGCCGAGAGGTACATATACATATTCCTTAAACCAGCTGGAAAGAGATATATGCCATCTGTCCCAGAAGTCAGTTATGCTGACAGCCGAGTATGGATGAAGGAAATTCTCCTTGAAGGTAAAACCGAACATATGTCCAAGTCCCAGAGCCATATCTGAATAGGCGCTGAAATCATAATATATCTGAAGCGCATAGCTGATGGCTCCCAGCCATGTAACCAGCACATTGTATTCACCTATATCAAGAGCAAATATCTGGTCTGCAATTGCACCCACTATATTCGCTATATACATTTTCTTAAAAAGACCCTTACAGAATCTTTCGATACCGCCAACTATCTCATCAGTTGTACGTTCTCTATGATATATCTGACGTTCTACATCACCGTACTTAACAATAGGTCCCGCAACCAGCTGTGGAAACATAGCTATATATAAAAGAACAGCCGGATAACTCTTCTGCTCCTGGGCAGGATTCCTGTAAACATCAATTACGTATGAGAGCGCCTGAAATGTAAAGAATGATATTCCTATTGGAAGAGCGATTCCCGGAAGTGGAATCTCAAGATTAAAAGCTTTATTTATACTGTCCAGTATAAAATCAGTATATTTGAAAACACCCAGAGTTCCGATATTAAGAATAACGGCTATTACGAGAATGAACTTTCTGTAGGGTGTCTTTGTTTTTTCGATACCGACGTACTTCTTTACTTCCTCCTTGCTGATATCAATATCCAGCTTGCGTATGCTGGCCATACCAAGGAGGCGTCCGAAGGCATAATTAAACAGACTAGATGCAATCATCAGAAGAACATAAACAGGTTCTCCGAAGGCATAAAAAAACAGGCTTCCGAATATAAGGATTATATTCTTAGCCTTAAGCGGTATGGGAAGAAGACATAGTCCAAAAACTATGGCAAGAAAAGCAAATAAAAATATTGCTGAACTGAATACCATTTTCCTTCTCCCTTTTTTATTGAAATAAAGGTGCCAGAAAAAATCTGACACCTTGTATTGTTAAATGTATTGAAATCGGATGATTACTTAAGAGTAACCTTAGCTCCAACTTCCTCAAGCTTAGCCTTGATTGACTCAGCCTCAGCCTTTGATGCAGCTTCCTTAAGTACCTTTGGAGCGCCCTCAACAGCTTCCTTAGCTTCCTTAAGTCCAAGACCAGTTACCTCACGAACAACCTTGATAACCTTGATCTTCTCTGCGCCTACTTCTGTAAGCTCTACATCGAACTCATCCTTCTCTGCTGCTGCTCCAGCTGCGTCTCCGCCTGCTGCTGCAACTACAACACCTGCTGCTGCAGATACACCATACTTCTCTTCTACTGCTTTTACAAGCTCATTAAGCTCGAGCACTGACATCTCGTCTATAGCTGCTACGATTTCTTCTACTGACATTATATTATCCTCCATTTTTATATTTTAATTAATAGTTTATTTTTACGCTTCTGCGCTCTTCTGTTCAGCAACCTGATTGATAACGCGAGCAAAGTTCGCGATAGGTGACTGAATACTTCCAAGGAACTTGGACAGGAGTTCTTCTCTTGAAGGGATTGTAGCGATAACTGCGATGCCTGCTGCATCATAGTATGTTCCCTCTACGATACCACTCTTAAGTTCAAGCTTTGGTGCTGTCTTAGCAAACTTAGCAATAACTCTTGCAGGTGCTGTTGCATCTTCCTTTGAGAAAGCAACTGCTGTAGGACCTTCAAGATCCTTAGCAAGGTCAGCAAACTCTGTTCCTTCGATAGCAAGATTAACCATTGTATTCTTGTATACTTTATAGATAACACCGTTCTCTCTGGCTTCTCTACGAAGTTTTGTATCCTGCTCAACTGTAAGACCAAGATAGTCAACAAGTACAACTGATTTAGCACCATCAAGGTTATCCTTGATTTCCTGTACTATAGGTTTCTTCTCTTCAACCTTTGCCACTTTAGTACGTACCTCCTTTATTTATTTAACGGCCGCACATAAGAATAAAAAAACTCTGTCCACACTAAAGTAGACAGAGATATAAGTTCGTAATCTACGACTTTCCTCGGCAGGTAACTAATAAGTGTTACGTCTAACGACACCTGCTGTCTACGGCAGCTCATCGTGCGTTAGAATACCACATATAACTTAAGTATGTCAAGCAATAAATTAAAAGCTTTTAAAACCAATGAATAATCAGTTTTAATAAGTGCGCTTAAAATTCTTTACATCCAGCTTAAAATGCTCCAGAAGCTTTTCATATTCTTCAGGGTTCTTAACCTTACCCTCTTCCTTTTTTTCAGCTAGTCTCTCTTCCAGCTTCTTTATATTCTCTATTGCATTATCCTTATAATTATTGCTGAGGTCAACCTTTATCTGGTTTACTATTGCCTCAAGCTCTTTATCCTTTTTGTTTTGAAATAAAAATCCCATATCATTTACCGGCTTTCTTTTTTTCTCTCTTTTGTTCTTTCTTTATTTCCTTCTTTGTTGCTGCCTCGTCTCTTGCATCAGTTTCTTCTACTATTTTTTTCTTTGCATATTTTTTTAATGTATCTGAATAAACCTTATAACCTTCAAATGTTATATGACAATATGCATCGCTGCAGTATGCCCCTGCAAGCTTCCCCGAGCCGTCAAGCATCGGAGTAAATACATCTATAAATTCCACACGAGAAGTTTTCTTAGCATACTTCTTAAGCTGCTTATTTATCTTCCTGATATTATAGTTACAGAGATCACCACTGTCCTTATACATAGGTGTAGGAGAAACTATATAAACGGTTGTCTTTTTATTCTGACGTATAAGCTCATTTATCAGTGACTTATAGCTGGATACAAATCTGTCCGGCCCATATACTCCTATATCATTCAGTCCGTAATTTATAAATACCTTCTTTGCTCCCAAGTAATATACATGATCCTTAAGTCTGGCCTTTCTTCCGTTAATAGTTGGATGGAGCGATGAACCGGAAACAGGCGCCATGTCATTATATACTCCGTAGCATCCAACGGAAATGTGTCTCGCATTCCCCAGAAAACCATTATACTGCGAATCGCAGTACTGTTCAAAGCCAACTCCCACAGAATGTCCCGCCATTATGGAACCTCTGAACCAGTTATCTGCCATCTTATTGGTCACCTTAAGCTCAGGTTTTTCCACCACATAAACTGTAACTGAAAGCTCCGTCCTTCTTCCTTCCTTAACTGCTGAAGCAGTGATCACGGATTTACTTTTCTTCTTTGCAGTAATGCTGTTCTTAATAAGCTTTACCGATTTACTATTGGATGAAGCAAGGGACACTGTAGCTCCCTGGGTTACCGACGAAGCCATAACCTTTGCCTTCTCATCCTTATACATAGAAAGAGACTTTCTCTTCCTGTAGGAACATTTGGTTACCTTTACATTTAGCACCAGGGTTTTTACAGTGTCTCCGGAATAAATGACCATCCGGCATCTGGCATCACCGCACCTCTTTGCTTTAAGCTCACCCTTATCATTTATTACTGCAAGCCTGCTGTTTATATTTTCTACTTCCACTCTGTCGGCTTTTCTAATATCCTTTATACCAAGGGTAATCTTATCTCCCTTGTAGAGCCTCACAGTCATGGACAGCTGAACATCCAAGGGCTCTGTTACTTCTGTTTTTTCTTCTGTTTTCTCTTCGGTCTTCTCTTCAGTTGACGCTTCGGTACTTACGGAAGTATTTTTCTCCGCAGAAGCTTCTTCTGCATATACTTTGCAGCCTTTCATAAAAAACAAAAAAATCAGCACAAAAGTCCAAACGACTATGCATGCCGATTTTTTTCTATACAAAAAACATTTAGTTTTATAATTAACTAAATCCTTATACATTATGTAAACCGCCCCATATATTTATTTAATACCCCGAATATGGTTTCAGTTTATCATTTCACGGACTCTCCGTCAAGAATTGCTCTCTATATATTCAGTCACTCTTTTCTGTATCAGAATCACTGTATCATCCAGTGACTGTTCCTCATTAAAGTATCTTTCCGACTCCTCAACTATGATATCCATAAGTTCCGGAGCCTCTATTATACTTCCGTTAATTTCATCAATAAGACTGTTATATCTATCCGCTTCTTCTGCAGTAAGAGGCTTTAGTTCAAATTCAACATTATCCCAGCCATAACCACCGCTGATAGGGGATATAACATTTCCGTAACTATCCTTGATCTGCTCCGTAGTCTGCTTATCTACTATATACTGCTGATAAACATCCTGTCTGGTAGGAACACCCCTTAGTCCGGGAATCATTCTTCCCTGATACTGCTGTGTCATAAACTGCTTTATAAAATCCCAGGCAGCTTCTTTATCAGAACAGGTATCGGATATCGCATACATATCACTGTACTTAAGCTTAAGACCTACTCCTTCTGAAGAAGGAAAACCCTTGAAGCACACATTTCCCTGATAAAGGTCATCATAAATCTGAAGCATCTCAGGAGTTATCTCTCCATGTAAAAACACCAGATTCTTATTTTTGATCATATCAGGTTCCGACATGGTATCTTCGGAATAATTAACATCAGTACTTACACCCTTATTACATGCCTCCAGAACACTCCTGAATTCCAGTGAATCAAAATATACTTCACCCTTACTGAGATTTACAAAATCTCCCATTGTATTTCTAAGCAATGTTTTCAGAATGTCTGTTTTGTTATTGGCCCGGAATATAACGGTTTTACCATTCTTTGATGTGACATAATCCTTGAATTCATCATAGGTCCATCCCGCTTCTTCACCCACCTCAGAAACATCTGCCACCAGACTGCTGACAGTAAAGGAAGGTGAAATGTAGTATACCTTATTATCATAGGTTAGAGAATCTGCTGCCGCAGGGATAAGATCCTCCATTCCAAAATCTCTGTCACTGTTTATCATATCAGATAAGTCTGTGAGCATCCCCTTCTTTATGCAAAGATCCACAGGCATACTTCCTATCTGCCCGGAGAATTCATATATATCAGGTAATCTTCCTGCTTCCAACTCATCATCCACCTTCTGTGCCACATTTTCGGTATCACTGTAATCCAGAAGTTTTATCTCTACTTTTGTCTGGGAATTATTATAGTCGGTTATCTGCTGCTTAAGTCCTTCACTACCACTCTGTGAAAGCAGAGTCAGAACCTTACGGCTGCTAACTGCTTCCGTGTCAGTCCTTTTATAGCTGGTAAGTGTATTTCCGTCATCACTTCGGGACACGGTATACAGCTTGTCGCCGCCATCCATAAATATATCTCCTGACTGATCCACATCCAGCTCTGAGTTCGCAAAGTCTACTATACGTGTTTCCGTTAGATCCGAAATCTTATAGCCATAGATTCCGTCGCCTGCCTGATAATAAAAATCATAGTCTCCATTTCCTGTATACAGGCGGTTTATATATCTTGCGCTGACAGTGTATTCTCCCACAGTTTCACTTGAGTCATTGTCATACGCCTTTACGGTCACAACATTATCACCGTTCTTTATTTCAGTCTGAGCCACCAGTATATATCCGTCTTTTGAAACACCTGATGCCTCTATATAGTTCTCCAGCTTTATTCCGGCAAGTTCGTTCAGTTCTTTATCATAAAGCTTTACCGCCTTATCATATACTGCCACAAGATTACCTTCCCGGTTCATGAAAAGCTCAGAAAACCATGAGTCCGCAGACACGTCGGTTATATCGGATATGTTTATTTCATCTGTAAGCTTTCCATCTTTAAGTTTAAGAAGATTTGTTTTACTTCTCTCATCCTTTGTCCATTTAGTCTCGGTCACATAGATATTTGAATCCTTATCCAGAAGCAGAGAATCTATATAACTTTTATTCTTAATCTTTATATCTGCAAGCAGTTCTGCACTGCCACCGCTCTTTGATGCTTTGTAGAAACGGATGATATTATAAGAATCCTTTTTTACTGCGTCCGTTTTAGTTGACATAACATCAGTAGGTGAAGCAGGTGAGTCATCGGAAACAACATTTTCATCAGTATAAAAGTACAGAGAATCTTCTGACATACTGACCTTTGCTATCCATCCCTTTACACCTTCCAGCTTAAAAGCCTTGTCCAGACAAAAGACACCCTCTGCCGTCTCAAAGGATGGTTCTGCCACGTAATTGGAACCGGTGGTATCCGTTATTGTACTTCCGCTCTCTTCAGTTTTCCCACAGGAAATAAGCCCCATTACGAGACATGAAATAAGCGATATGCAGATTCTTTTCTTTGAAAGCTTCAGCATATATTCCTCCTGTAAGCAAAGCTGTGGGATATTACATCATATAACACACAGAAATACCCTACGAATAGTAAATTACTCGTAGGGTACAACTTATTAACATCATAATCGCATCGTTACTATATCATAGTAACATTGCATCTATCATCAGGTATGGAACAATTTCTTTGTCTGATACCGTGGCTCGCATGTGAGATTCATTCCAAGCTTCTTGAATACTCCCACATCAACCTGTGAAAGAATTACAGATGAATGAACCTCAAGTCCTGCAAGCTTAGGAAGCTGTGCATAAGCCTGCTTTGCTTCCGGATTATTTATAGCTTCAATAGACAGTGCTATAAGGATCTCATCGATATGAAGAAGTGGATTATGATTACCAAGGAATTTAACCTTCAGCTCCATAATAGGTTCAATGACCTGTGGAGATATAAGTTTTGCACTGTCGTCTATTCCTGCAAAAACCTTAAGAGCATTCAGGATAAGTGCTGAAGAAGCACCAAGCAGTGTCGAGGTCTTTCCTGTAATTATACTTCCGTCAGGCATTTCCATGGCTGCTGCCGGATTACCTGTCTCCTCAGCACGGATATTTGCTGCAGCTACAACTGGTCTGTCAGCAATTGATATACCGGCCTTTTTCATAAGCAGTTCTATCTTCTGAATCGCGCTGTCACCTGAGTCTCCTTTACGCTTATCGCAGAGAGCCTGATAATAACGTCTTATGATTTCCTGATTGGAAGCCTTTCTTGTAACCTCATCATCTATGATACAGTGACCGGCCATATTAACTCCCATATCTGTAGGAGATTTGTATGGACTGTCTCCCTGAATCTTTTCAAACATAGCCTTAAGAACAGGAAATACTTCTACATCTCTGTTATAGTTTACAACTGTTTCTCCATATGCTTCCAGATGGAATGGATCGATCATATTGATATCATTCAGATCTGCAGTTGCTGCTTCATAAGCAAGGTTAACAGGATGGTTAAGAGGAAGATTCCAAATAGGAAATGTCTCAAACTTGGCATAGCCGGCTTTGATTCCTCTCTTTTGTTCATGATACAGCTGAGACAGGCAGGTAGCCATCTTTCCGCTTCCCGGCCCCGGAGCTGTTACTACAACCAGCGGACGGGTTGTCTCTATATAATCATTTCTTCCATATCCCTCATCACTTACGATCATAGGAATATTTGAAGGATATCCTGTTATAGGATAATGTCTGTATACCTTAAGACCGAGAGCCTGAAGTTTTTTCTCATAGGCTACTGCAGAAGGCTGTTCTTTAAACTGTGTCAGAACTACACTTCCAACATACAGTCCGTTATTTGTAAATGCATCTATAAGACGGAGCACATCCATATCATAGGTTATACCGATATCACCTCTGACCTTATTCTTCTCTATATCACCGGCCTTAATAGCGATTACTATCTCAGCATCCTCTTTAAGCTGCTTAAGCATTGTAATCTTAGAGTCCGGTTTAAAGCCCGGCAGAACTCTGGATGCATGATAATCATCAAAAAGCTTTCCGCCGAATTCCAGATAGAGCTTTCCGCCAAACTGACCTATCCTTTCCCTGATATGCTTCGACTGCATATCCAGATATTTATCATTATCAAAACCTATGCCATTCATTTTATTGCTCCTTCAAAATTCAAATAAAAACCACTTCTCGATTATAAACTTTTGAAAATGTGGATGCAACATTTTTTATCAAAAATAATCATAGATTTTAATATAGATCAGTGACCTGCTTTTTTATAAAATACCCTGACGGAAAATGTAGTTATACCGGACAGGATGCCAATCAAAAGAATGGTTGACATAATGTAGATAAGTCTTACATATCTTCCTTCCTCATAACGTGCCATATTTTCCCAGTACGGATAGGCTATGGACTGAGTTTTCATATCAATATATTTTCTGTCTTTAGCCTTAAGTAACAGTCTCAGAGGACTGTATCTCCTGGAATTCTCTATAAGCTCTCTTCCTCCGAAAAAAAGCGGTGAGCGAAGAGCCTGTTTTTCTCCATCAGATAAAACCTCTATCTCTGCTGCTTCTGCCAGTATATTATAGCCATAATTTTTGATAGGCTCCGGCATCACTGTTTCATAGCAGGTAACGCATTTTCCATCACTGCTATATGCACTGTAGGGTATATATACCGTATCCGAATTGCCCAGAGCCGCTCTTTCTTCTTCCGATTCATCATATATCACTACTCCGGATACCGTATAAACTGTATCCTTTATCCATACCTTTTTACCTTCGATATCACTGCTCCCAAATAGATTCCATGCAACATTTTCATCCAGAAGTATCTGAGGGCAGCCCTCCTGCGGATAGTTGCCGTTTTTCAGTTTTATGGGATGTATCAGAAAAAAATCTCCTCCCACAAGATAAGCATCCACAGTTACCGTGTTTGTATCCTTTCTAAGCTCCACATTTTCCTTTGAGGAGTAGGCATCTATCCAGGCTCTTGAAGAGCCACCGTCTGAAAGAAGGGAATCTTCACTGAGTTTCTTATTTATCTTGTTTCTCATGGCTTCGATATCTTCTTCATTAAATTTTTCTGCTCTGTCAATGAATATACTCTGCTGTCCGTAGCCTTTTCCCTTTTTTTCACCCGACCATCTAATATAAGCCAGCTGTGAATAGGATTTTTCCAGACGCTGCTTTTCTATAATGATATCCACCGCAAATATAACTATCAGTGTCAGAATCACGGATGCGAGTATTATTAATTTCTTCTTTTTCATATTTCCACCTTTTTTATTAATGGATCACTTTGAAAGTCTTACCTGCTGGTTATTATCAAGC
>JAFWSY010000098.1 GCA_017519155.1 Eubacterium sp. | reverse complement strand
AGAATATCTTGTTCTCATTAAGGATCTTTCTATCCTCTGCTGTAACATTTTTTATTATAACATACATTTCCTGATCGCGCACAGTTTCAAGCTTCTCTGCCAGTTCCCCGCTGTCACGCTGTGTCATAGGAGACTCGGTCCATAAATCATAAACCTTTCGTCCGTTTCTTCCCTCCAAAACATCCTTTTGTTTTATAACAGAAGCTATATCAGAAGAGGTATAGATTGCTTTATCATCAGAAGCTTCTATACTATCCATAGCATCAAGAACACCCTGAGGAAGCCTTTCCTTATTTTCAATGGCGGTATAGGTTACATTCCAGGATACTCTCGTCTTTGAAAACAGTCCTGCTGAGAGAACTGTTCCTAGCAGCAGCAGATATACGAAACCGGCCAGGATATACTGTTTGTTACCCGGCAGTTTCTTATCTTCATCAGATTTGTCTTCATCAGATTTGTCCTCATCCGGCTTACTTTCTGTTTTCAGTATCTCACCGATAAGTTCCGTAAGACTATAGGCTGCAAGTATAGCCAGTGGTATGGGAACCAGAAAGATCACAGGATTAAGTGAACCAATCAGAAGCATCTTAATGGCAGGTCTCTTCCATATGATCATGATGAGACATCCCAAAAATGCAAGTATAAAAAGCCAGCCTCTGCCTATGATATTCAGATCAAAACCTCTTTTATTAAGGAGTCTCCAGGCATCAAAGCCCTGCACCAGAAGATATGTGATCGCCAGTGCGATAAGGGCTGCCCATTTTCCCATGGTAAGAGCCGGTTTTTTGGTTTCATTATCCGTTTCCAAAAGCAGGGTAATAATGATCAGAGGTGTAAGCAGCATTCCCGCTATAACACTTCCCTGCCAGAGGTTTATATATACTCCGGCTTCAAGAGAGCCTTCTTTGAAATAACCCACATGAAGTATAACCATAACGATACTTACAAAGATAAATGTCATAAGAAAAGTATAGAGTCTGCCTTTTTTATCCTTGGAGAAAAGAGAAAATCCAAGAAGATTTATAACCACGAAAAAGACAGCTAAAAATACAGCCGGCATAACCGTATGGATAAACTGAAGGATATTCATGCCTGAAGCGGCTGCTATCTTCTCCATAAGACTTACCCACAGACCTCCTGCAGCCATTACTTTGCCGTCAGTAGGTGATACATACTGTTTCATCAGCATATATCTTGCAGCTACCAGGAAGGAAAGACACATGGCAAGAAAGGCTGCCAGAGTCAGCAGCAGAGCCCACATATTTAGTTTTGAAGTTTCTTTCTTTTCCATATTCATGTTCCACATATGGCGGTTTTAGCCGGTGCATTATTTTAGTACTATAGTATTCGGTACTGTGTCATAAGTCAGTATATTCATCTTATCTTTAAAATACTGCAGATGCTCGTAGGCTGTATGTGTACTCTTATCCTCCTGTCTCAGGAAATAAGGTGCATCCACGAATACAGTATCCGCTTCCACAAGATCATATATATCGTAGTCAAGATTCTGTCCGTGATGTGCAGCCTGAACATAGTTACTCTTTAGCTCATCGCCGTATTTTGACATCATAAGGTCCGCATTTTCCTGCTCCAAATCTGACAGAAACAACATGCTTTCATCCTTTCCGAAAAGCTCAAATACCATTCCTGCTGCATTTGGAAGGCTTCCGGTCTTTATATTATAGGAATCCTCCGTAAAGCTGTTATAAACCTTGAAGCTGTGATCACCGATTTCATACTGCTGACCATCTTTAACATATTCAAGGTTTGCTTCACCCTTCATAAGACTGTTGAACTCATCAAAGTAATCTATATAGTCCCACTCTCTTGCAATCTTATGATAATAATCAGAATCTATATCCACTGCATATATCTTATCAATGGCAACCTGATGATAATCATTCTTCCCTTCGGCAGCCTCCTTCACGAAGGTTTTGTAGATATAATTAAATGCGCCGATGTGATCATCATGAGGATGTGTAAGTATCCAGGCATAGACATGTCTGTCATACATTTTTATTACGTCATATATTCGCTTATACTCATCCTTATTGCCACCGTCTATTATTATAAGATGGCCCTTCTGATCATCTATGGTGTAACACATGGATGGCTTGTCATAATCATCAGAACCATACTGTGTAATGATCAGATCATCCGGTGACAGATTCTTTGCAGCCTCACTGTCCACGGATTCGATTAAATAACCATTCTGGTTGAAATAGTACCATACTCCGTCTATCTCAGCACTGCGGCCTGCTATTTTATTTCCGCCTGCATCCAGGCAGTACCAGCCGGTACCATTCGCTTCCCAGGTATAATCAGAGCTGCTGTATTTTTTCAAAGAAGAATTATAATAAACATTATATTTTCCGGTGGTTCCAACAGAGCTGTAGCCATACTTTTCCTGAAGCTTACCGCTTATCGGTTTATCAGCACTGTTCACCACAAAACTCACCTTAAGCCTTCTTGCGTAAGAAAGGATATAGCCATAGTCCGGCGTATCCGATTCCATTTCCTTATATATTCTCTTGTCATATTCAGAAGCCTTATTTATATAATTGTCCGCATTTCTTCCGTACAAAGGCTCTATGTCACCACTGTAAAGTCTGATGGAAGTAAGAAGGTCTCCGCCCACTATACATCTGGGGTTATCCTCATACTTCAGCATCATCTCAGCCACCTCACCGGTACCCATAGGAAGCCTGTATATATCTTCAGCTTTTTCATGTCCCGCATAGATATTATCTCCGGACACTATGATCACAGCCGCAAATGCTGTCGTAATCAGAAGCTTCTTCCAGAGCTTATCCGTAGTTTTCAACATTTCAATAAATCCCAAAATGATTATATAGGCATATGGTATCATCCAGAAAAGTCTCCAGAATCTGGTCTTATTCAGAAGCAGCTTATAACTTACGGGATTAAGTACTAAAACTAAGATGATGATGGAAGGAATTATGATTTTCGAATACTTCTTCTTATCAGTAAGCATCAGAAAAACCCCTGCGCATACTGCCATAACCAGATACGTAGAGCTGCCGAAATATTCTGAAACAGACTTCATGATTGTAAGTATTATGTCCTTCATCAACTGACAAACCTTTCAATGGTATAAACCTCACTAAGAAGGTATAAAAGAACATTCGGTATACAGATAAGTGCCGAAATAATAAATATCTTAAGCTTCTTCTTTGAAACTGCCATATATAAACCATAGGAAACAAGCATGATGGCAGCTATTACAATTCCCATGCTGCTCATAAGTGACAGGGACAGATCAGCCATCACAAGAAGAAGACCGTTCTTTGGATCTATATCGCCCTTGTCATATATCTGCATGAATATGTAAATGATGCAAAGAACTCCGAAGAGACTGAGAGTTGCCTTTCCCTGCCAGGTTCTGACTATGGACACAGTTTCCTGACTGTGGGTTGAATAATTGCCGAAGGCAGCCATTACAACAAGGATGATTCCCGCAAGAGTCTTATTCTCCATAGACTGATCCTTCATCAGCAGCCAGTACACAGATACTATGAGAAGGCCTGCAAATATGGGATAAACACTGTGGGCATATACCGTTGCATCCATTCCCGTAAGCACACTGTTATAGGCGATATATGCCGCCCACTGGCTTATTAGATCCTTCTTAAAATCCCTGTAGCCGCTGTCCAGAAGTCCTCCGGTTACAGGATCCGTCTTCAGTATATAATTACTTCTAACGATATCCCCTGCTCCCACCAGGAATCTGGAATCATCTGCATCATAAAAATCAGAAGTGATGTTCATATATAAAAATATTGCTGCAACAACTAAGAAAACAACAAACAGCACTACATCACTTCTCTTCTCAAACACCGAAATAAGGGCGCCCGAAGAAACGCCCTTACCATCTTTTATATTGTTTAATATTGTAAATAAGCCATAGATACCCATTACCGCCACGATGCCGAGTATTATGCCCGCAAGGGGTCTGAAGGGTATTTTAAAAACAGTCCCCGGTACTGATATCAGCTCCACAAGAGACCAGAGCAGAAGATATCCGGCAACAAAAGGAAGAATAACCGATACTCTCCTCTCATCTGTTTCTTTACTTCTTCTGTCCGCCAGAGCAAGTATCCCTGTACCTGACAGAAAAGGAAGCAAGAGACCTATTATTATACACCGTATGATTTCCCAAAAACCCGGTGTCATAAGCTTAACTCCTTTTCCTGATTATCTTTCTCTTAAGGAAGTTTCCTCCCTTGATGATCCAGTTCTGCTTCTCCATAAAGATATATGGAAGCTCCAGATAATCATACTTTTTAGTATCAATCCAGACATCCATGAGTCTCTCACTTACAAATCCGAAAACTCTGGAATCATTTTCATTATATCCGGATATATCAAGTCTTTTCTCCAGTTCAAAGAGTATATCAAACAGCCACTCACAGTACTCCTTAAAATACTGCTCCTTCATGATAAACATATTGAATCTGTGACCGGAGGTTCTCTTCATGGATGCATCATATGCCTTTACATATTCAGGATATTTCTCCTTTAATATGGCTCTGGTGGTATCCAGATCCACCGCATGATGCGCATGGACATACTGACTGTAATTTGTTTCTATAAAATAATCACGTTTCTTAGGCAGGATGATATCCGATCTTTTAAGCGCTCTCCTTAGATCATTTCTGCTGAGGACTCTTTCCTTTTTTGTGCCTTTACGCTTAATTGTAAAATGTCTTCTGTAATGAACCAGTCCCAGATAATCTCCCTTAAGATTCTTCCAGGCCCAGTAAAGTCCGGTAAGCTCACAGTAATTCTTATTCTTACTGCTTATATTATCTCCCTCATCATCTCTTCTGTAAGACTTTAGTTCTTTTAAGGTGTCCTCATCTCTAAGTGCCGCTCCCACCAGAACAGGAAGGTATATACCGTCATCAGGCATCCAGTATTTTTTATGTGTTGCTACGATTATTCGATAATCCACTTTTTCTCCTCTTCATCATAGTTCCAGGTTCCTATCTCATAGTGCTCGATACCTTCGACTGTAAAATATATCTTAACCGTGACATCCTTTATGTCTTCTTCATTAAGATTTATATAGGCAATAGTGGAGAATTTAGCCGGATTGTCCGGATCCGTTGCCTTATCCATCTCATAGACATCTGTTTTATTAGTCTTATTATTTATTATCTCGACCTCAGCCTTCTGAAGGGAAGCTGCCTTGATGGATCTGATATCCTTCTGTCTTACAGCCATCTGCCCCGGTGTATCAGTGGTAACCACCGACATTCTCGCCTTTCTTATACGCTTCAGGTCCTTTTCGGTGATTTTTATATTTCCCAGCTTATCCATAAATGCAGACGGAAGTCCCACTCTGTCCATGCACACCTGTTCTCCGTACTCTTCTATCAGAGTCTTCTTGTCGGAATAGAGATTTACTCCCATACCCAGCTTATCGCCTTCTATTTCAACACCCATGGCAGCAAGTGTAGTAGGAAACATATCAAGAGTGGAGAACTCTCTTGTTTCCTTATTCTGCAGCTCTGTCGCGCCATTGATTATACAGGTGTAGGTCTTTCTGGAATATTTCTTTTCAACATCATCAGTGAAGTCAGGATCCATGGTAGGATGGTCACCGCATATAACAATGGTTGTATCCTCATAAAAATCCTGCTGCTGTATCCATCTAACAAACTCTACTGTCTGTTTACTCTCACAGGCAAATACATTTGCGTACTGGTTATCTCCGAAGGTATCCTCACAGAGATCACATATATATCCATCCGGAAAATGCGTATCAACCGTAAGCATCGTCAGATTGAAGGGTTTATCTTCTGCCGCCATTTCCGTCAGTTCTTCTCTTGTAAACTGAAACAGCTTTTCATCCTCATAGCCCCACCATACATAGTAGTCTTCAGGAATCTTACCTTCCGCTTTTGCCCAGTTATAATCCGTAAGTTCATAATTACCATGCTGTGTAAAATAAGTATCACGTCCGCCGAACTGAGCCTCTGATCCAAGCAGAAGTCTCTGGTCGTAGCCCTCATCCGCCAGGATATCTCCCAGGGCAGTAACTCCCTCAAAGAAGCTGTCCTCATTCATCATGGAATTAGCTCCTATGGATATCTGAAGCGGAAGTCCTGAAGTCTGTCCGAACATGGCACCCATGGTCCAGTCCGTTCCCGGCAGTGACACTCCGCCGTTAAGGTTACTGTCTGACGAGAAGTCTACATTTTCCCTGGCAAGCTCAGTCAGCTCGGGGATACAGTTTTGTTCAAAAGCGCCACCGGACTCCTTATCCGCGAAGGTTACTTCGGTGGATTCAAGAAATATATAGATCAGATTCCTTTTCTTTTCGGGAAATGTAATGGAAACCTCTTTAGGGTCGGTATAATTCATTTCTATAAAGTCTTCACCCTGGAACTTCTTTGCCTTCAGGTAATTAACTGCATAGGAAAATACTCCCACACCCTTTTCTATCTTTATGAGACTTACCGAAATAAGCAGAAGGCCTGCCACAAACAGTATGACATAGCCAAGTCTGCTCTTTTCCTTTTTCTTCGCAATTATCAGAAGTACCACTACAAAAATAATGGTTACAAGTACAGCCGGAACAAGATACTTGATGATATAATCCTTTATCATCTCCGGATTTGTTCCGTTAAGGGGTGCCAGTATATGATACAGCACCTCTGCCGCCGTAAGTTCAGACCAGGTTTTGAGGAGCCACATCTGTGAAAAAAACAGAACCACCGCGAAGGCAAGAAGGGCCGGAGAAATTCCGACATCGCCTTCTTTGGCAAGAACGTGGACGGCGATTGCAACAAATCCGAAAACGATTGCGGCGATTCCTGCGGTTGCCGGATGACGGAGACGCAAACACGCCGCGAAAACCGCCAGCTGCAACAGTGCCGCCACCAGAAGAAACCACAGGCTCCCGTTCGTGACAACGGCGAGAAGCGGCAGTTGAAAGAAAATGGAATTCATCGGTTGTTTCCTTTCTTTGCGGTCGTT
>JAFWSY010000097.1 GCA_017519155.1 Eubacterium sp. | reverse complement strand
TTGGTGCACTGGTTTTCAGAAACCAATTCGCGATGAAGTAGTATCGGTCCTTGCTTCTTATGGCGGAAAACTTGTAGAATACCCTTATAGTTCTGATCAGAAGTATGCTGATATTCAGGCTCGGACAAGGTCTGATCTTGCGATGCCAGATGTTAGGAGAGGACGTCTGAAGAAGGTTTTAGAAATGAAAGGACTTGTCACGGTGATGGAAGCTCATGACGGTTTGACGGGGCTTATTGTGGAAAACACCATAGTTCATCAGGAAGGCGAGGCACATCAGTTTGATGCAATATGGATATCCAGCCTCTGTGATAGCACTGCGAAGGGCAAACCGGATATTGAACTTGTAGATATGACTTCCCGGTTTAGAACGATAGAAGATATAACAGAGGTGACCACAAAACCTATAATTTTCGATGGAGATACAGGAGGAAAGACAGAGCACTTTGTATATACAGTTCGTTCTCTTGAACGTCTTGGAGTTTCTATGGTCATCATCGAGGATAAGACTGGTTTGAAGAAAAACTCTCTCTTTGGTACAGAGGTTGTCCAGACTCAGGATTCTATCGAAAACTTCAGTAACAAGATAAGAGAAGGGAAAAAGGCACAGCGGACAAAGGAATTCATGATTTGCGCTAGGATCGAGAGTCTTATTCTTGAGCAAGGGATGGAAGACGCCTTAACCCGTGCATTCACTTTTGCAGAGGCTGGTGCTGATGCTATTATGATTCATAGCAGGAAGAAGGATCCTTCAGAGATACAAGAGTTTATCATAAAATTCAGAGCAAAAGATAAGATTACACCCATCGTCCTCGTTCCAACATCTTATAATTCCGTGACTGAGGAAGAGTGGAAAGAGCTAGGTGCGAATATTATTATATATGCCAATCAGCTGATGAGAGCAGAAGTGCCTGCCATGCAGAAGGCTGCTGAGACGATCTTGAAAAATCACAGAGCAGAAGAGTGTGATGAAATGCTGATGTCGTTTAAGGATATCATTAGAATGATTCCTACGGAGATTTGATAAGAAGCATGGGCGTGAAACAAAGAATTATTACGTCTGGCGAAAAATACAAAGGTTTTGATGACTGGATTCAGGAGAATGGCTGTAAAAAAATACTTCTGGTTTGTGATGGTTCCATATATTATCAAAAAGAATTCAATGCTCATCTTGTAGAGATTGATAAGATGGGCGTTAAGATGATTAGATTTAGGGATTTCCAGCCAAATCCTCTGTATGAGAATGTTCAAGCTGGTGTGAAGCTGTTTCGGAAAGAGAACTGTGATTCCATCATTGCTGTTGGTGGAGGCTCCGCTTTAGATGTGGCTAAGTGTATTAAACTTTACAGCAATCTTCTAGGAGATGGAGAAGACGGAAGTTGGTTAATAGCTGATTTTGTAGAGAACAATATACCATTCCTTGCTATGCCTACAACAGCTGGTACAGGCTCAGAGGCAACTCGCTATGCCGTGATCTATTACGACGGGAAGAAACAAAGTGTGACTAGTGAGAGTTTTATTCCAGATGCTGTATTGATGGAACCGAATACACTCATCACTCTTCCTCTCTATCAGAAGAAAGCCACTATGTGCGATGCTCTATGTCATGCAATAGAGTCTTTTTGGTCTGTGAATAGTACAGATGAGAGTAAGGAATATAGCCGAAGAGCAATTGAACTTATTATCGCAAATTTACATGGCTATTTGGAAAACACAGAGGAAGGGCGTAGTAACATGCTTATTGCAGCAAATGTTGCGGGGAAAGCTATCAATATCACCGAGACAACCGCTGGTCATGCCATGTGTTATAAGATTACATCTCTTTTTGGCACTGCTCACGGACATGCATCTATTCTCTGCGATCGAGTGTTGTTTTCGTGGATGATTGAGAATGTGGACAAGTGCATTGATCAGAGAGGTGAACGGTATTTGAAGAACGTTTTTTGTGAGATTGGGTTTGCAATGGGATGTGAATCGCCCAAGTTAGCAGCTGAGAAGTTGGAGGGCATATTCGAAAAACTTGGTCTAGATATACCGACAGCTACCGAAGCCCAATTTGAAGAACTAAAAACGAGCGTTAACCCAGTCAGGCTCAAGAATCATCCTATTTCCCTCGATGCGGATACAATTGATATGCTTTATCACAAAATACTGAATGGAGAAAACTGATGAAAGTACAGAAACTTGTTGAGATTATCGGATCAGACTTCTATACAGGTGTACCAGATAGCCAGCTAAAAGATCTTTGTAACTATCTGATGGACACCTATGGTATTGATCCGTATCATCACATCATCGCGGCGAATGAGGGTAATTGCTCAGCCCTAGCTGCTGGATACCATCTGGCTACTGGAAAAGTACCTGTCGTTTATATGCAGAATAGCGGAGAAGGCAACATCATCAACCCACTTGCTTCTCTCCTCAACGATAAAGTCTATGCCATTCCGGTCGTTTTTATTATTGGCTGGCGTGGCAAACCTGGTATCCATGATGAGCCACAGCATATCTATCAGGGAGAGGTGACCTGCAAGCTTCTTGATGATATGAATGTCACATACTTTGTCATCGGTAAGGAAACAACTGATGAAGAAGTTGATAAAGTCATGAAAGGTTTCCGAAAAGTATTGGCGACTGGAAAAGATGTAGCTTTCCTGATCTGCAAAGGTGCTTTGACTGATGCTCCAAAGGTTGAGTATAAGAACGATAATAAGATGACTCGTGAAGAGATCATACAGCATATTGTAAAGGCATCAGGTGAAGATCCAATAATATCTACAACAGGGAAAGCTAGCCGTGAGCTGTTTGAGACAAGAATTGTTAATGGTCAAAGCCATAAGTACGATTTC
>JAFWSY010000096.1 GCA_017519155.1 Eubacterium sp. | reverse complement strand
TACTATAACGCGTTCAAAACAAATAACTTTTATAAAAAAGGTATCCCACAATATTATATATAGGGATACCTTTTTTTAATTCTAAAGCAATAATGAACAAACGATCGGATTATTCTTTACTTAATCATAAACCCACAAGAAAAAAGGTACCTTTTTATAATTTATATAATCATTTTGAACATTATTATCAACGATCAACAAACAGTCCACTTTCTTTGTACAGTTTACGCCGTATTTCAATCTATACACATCTTAAATAAGCAAGAAATAATTAAAATCACGCTCATCAAGAATCGATATTTGCTTCTTTGGAATTCTCCTCGATATATTTTCTTCTCGGGGCAACTTCCGTACCCATGAGTGTACTGGTTATTGACGAAGCTTCAGCACGGCTGGATATCATAACCTGCTTAAGTACGCGATTTTCAGGGTCCATGGTTGTCTCAAACAGCTGGTTTGCATCCATTTCTCCAAGACCTTTATAACGCTGAATAAGGAACTTGCCCTTGTGCTCACGTCTGTACTTCTCCAGCTCATCATCCGAGTATAGGTACTTAGCCTTCTTGCCCTCTCCAACTCTGTAAAGCGGAGGAATTGCTATATAGATGTGACCTTCTGTAATAAGATCCGGATAGAATCTGTAGAAAAATGTAAGCAGAAGTGTCGCTATATGAGCTCCGTCCACGTCGGCATCCGTCATTATGATTATTTTATCATAATTCAGCTTGCTTATATCAAAATCATTTCCGAAACCGGTAGAAAATCCGCAGCCAAATGCATTGATCATAGCTTTTATCTCTGCATTCTCAAGAACCTTGGAAACAGGAACCTTCTCAACGTTAAGTATCTTACCGCGAAGCGGAAGGATAGCCTGGTATTTACGATTACGGGCAGACTTTGCTGAGCCGCCGGCGGAATCACCCTCGACTATAAATATCTCACATTTATCAGCTTCATTGCTTTCCTGACGAACCAGTTTTCCATTTCCTTCAAAGGAGAATTTATTAAGATTTATCTTAGTTTTATTCTTAGCCTTTTCCTTTGCAGTCTCAACAGCCTTATCAACTATGTCCTTCAGAACTTCATAGTTACGGTCAAAATATACCGTAAGCTGTTCACGCATTATGGCATCCACCGCCTGAGTAACATCAGTATTGGAAAGACGAGTCTTGGTCTGTCCTTCAAACTGAGGATCCGGATGCTTAACGGAAACTATAGCCTGGATTCCCTGTCTTATATCCGCTCCCGACAGATTGGAATCCTTCTCTTTAAGAACACCCAGTTCATTTCTCGCATAATTATTAATTATCTTGGCAAATGCTGTCTTATATCCGGTTACGTGTGTTCCGCCTTCAGGGTTAGTGATGTTGTTAGTGAAGCCGATTACATTTTCGTCGCCATCCTCTGTACAGACAAATACGATATCAGCCTCTATCCCGTTTTTCTCTCCTTTAAGAGATACTACAGGTGATGTCTTGGTCATATCCCTGGATATATCCTCAACGAACGCGCTGAGTCCGCCCGGTTCATGGAACACTTCAGGCGGATAACCGTCTCTTTTATTTTCAAATGTAATGGTCAGCTCAGGATTCAGATAACTTGTTTCCTTGATTCTCTGACGAATAGCACTGGACTTGAACTTAACTGTCTCAAATATAGTATCATCAGGATAAAGCGTTACCCTTGTACCTGTCTTACGGGAATTCTTTGCTGGTTCAAAAGGAAGAAGTCCCTCGTTAAGCTTAGTCTTAGGCTTACCGTATTCATAAGTATCGTGATATACATTTCCATCACGATATACATCTACTATGAGCTTCTTAGAAAGCGCATTAACAACAGCGGAACCTACACCGTGGAGACCACCACTTATCTTGTATACGGAATCGTTAAACTTACCACCGGAATGAAGCACTGTAAATACGACTCTTTCAGCACTCTTCTTTTCTGTTGGATGAAGATCAACGGGAATTCCACGTCCGTCATCCTCAACAGTTGCTGAACCATCTTCATTAAGACTAACGTATATATTCTTGCAGTAGCCGGCAAGATGCTCATCTACCGCATTATCAATTATTTCCTGAACCAGGTGATTAAGACCTGTACGACCTGTACTTCCGATATACATACCGGGACGAAGACGGACAGGTTCAAGACCCTTCAGGACCTTTATGGATTCACTATCATATGTATCAACTTTTTTTGCCATTTATCAAACACCTCATCAGAGTTATTTTCCTTTTTTATTTCCTTTACCGCCACGCTTAACTGCCTTCATGTCAGAAAGTGATATGCCATTGAAGTCAGCATCGTTACCTGCTGAGATGGCATTTGCCACGTGGTCGCCTCGTCTCAGTGATATGAGTGTTACACCACCGGCGCCCTTACCCTGAACAGGAAGTTCATCGGTACGTACCTTTATGGAATATCCATTCTCGGTTTCAGCCACAACATATTCATTCTCATAACCGACATAGACTACATTTGCCTTCATAGCCTGTGCAGTCTTACGTGATGTATCAAAGTTGGACGCAGCTGTTCTCTTGGCCTTACCCTCAACCGTAACAAAGATGAGATTCTTATCTACTCTTCCTCTCATGCCTTCAGGAAGGTCATCGGCACTGTTTATATGCTTAGCGATATCGGCTATCTTGATTCCGCTGTCCTCAAATATCTGCTTTGCAGTATCCGAATCAAGGTTTCCGGCAGGATTCATCTCCGAAACATTCATCATAGCAACAACATCCGCCGAATGACTCATACCGCAGAATTCGAAGATCTGTATACCCTTATCGGTTATCCTGAACTTCTTATCTTTCTTTGTCTGTTTCTTCAGAATATCCGATACCTTAATGATATGTACCATACCTTCATTATCGAATATGGCAATTCTATCGGTTGACATAACATTAAGTTCATACTTACTTATTATGCTTTCCTTATTCTTCTCATATATAGCTCTCGGCGCTGACTTGATATAGAAGAATCTGTCAAGAAGTATGGTTTCTTCTGTAGCAACCACCTTCTCCTTCTCAACAACTATCTCTCCAAGATTCTCGATAACTGTCTTACGAGGAATAGCATATTTCTTCTTAAGATCCTCTATATCGCTTATCATCTGCTTCTTCATTGCAGTCTTTGACTTAAGCAGCTTCTCGTACTTTGCTATCTTCTTCTCAGCATCTTCCAGTTCCTTCATTAGGATGTCAACTTCAAGTCCGATGAGCTTCTGAAGTCTCATGGCAAGGATTGCATCTGTCTGCTTTTCTGTAAAATGCAGCTGCTGAGCGTCAGCTACTGAGCCTTTGTATCTGAACTTGATATTGTCTGTCTTACCGTACATGAGACATTCCTTGGCTTCCTTTGTTGTATTGGAACCACGAAGTATCTCTATGATAAGATCGATTACATCAACAGCTTCAAGAAGTCCGCTCTTAACTTCACGCACATCCTTCTGGTCTGCAAGAAGTCTCTCATACTTGGCTGTATAAACTTCCCACTTGTACTCTGTATAGGTTTCAAGGATACGTCTTAAGCCCATGACCTCAGGCTTCTTGTTATAGATACAGTTCATATTTACACTGTAGGTATCCTCAAGTCCGGCTTTTTTATAGAGTATATTCAGTACCTTATCTATCTCTTCATCAGTAGTTCCCTTCTTTACATCGATGGCAAGACATTCCCCGTCCTTGTCACCTCTGTCTGCTATATCCACAACTGCAGGAAGCTTGCCCTGTCGTGTCAGCTCTGCAACTGTATTGAGGAACTTCTCAGTAGAGCCTATCATTGTAAATGGAATCTCTGTGACACATATGGATCTTCTACCTCTTCCGGCATCACGAACTTCAACCTTACCACGAACTCTTATTCTTCCAAGACCTGTCTCATATATCTGAAGAAGTGTATCTCTGTCGGCATTTATGATTCCACCCGTTGCAAAATCAGGTCCCTTTACTATATTCATAAGCTCTTCTGTAGTTATATCAGGATTATCCAGATAAGCTATCTCTGCATCCGCTATCTCTTCCAGATTATGAGTAGGAATATTTGTAGCCATACCTACGGCGATTCCCGTTGCTCCCGAAGTAAGCATGTTAGGAACAAGGAAAGGTATATGAACAGGCTCACTTTCAGTGCCGTCGAAGTTCGGCATGAATTCGCAGTATTTAAGATCCTTCAGACCTTCCTCTGCATACTGTGATATACGAGCCTCTGTATAACGCATGGCAGCCGCACCGGAACCGGATACATCACCGAAATTTCCGTGAGGATCTACAAGGGGTATGGGAAGCTTCCAACTCTGAGCCAGATTAACGAGACCTTCATAGATAGAGCTGTCACCGTGAGGGTGATATTTACCCATAGTATCACCTACGATACGGGCACATTTTCTGTGAGGGGAATCAGACTTTGTAAGTTCGGAAAGAGAATATATGATTCTTCTCTGAACAGGCTTAAGTCCATCCTTTACATCAGGCAGAGCTCTTTCGGTTATGACCGACATGGCATAGTCCACGTAGTCCTGCCCCATCTCCTCTTCATAATCAATAGTTTTGATAGTTTCCATTTATCTCTCCTTTATATCTATCAGTCATGCCTGATGACTTTTACATCATCCTTAAGCTTATACTGATATATGTATGTATCATAATATCTGGCTCCTTCGATAAGAGTCTTGCTCCCGTCATGGCCTTTATAAAGATTGATCTTATATCCGGATATACCGCCATCCTCTGTGTAAATGATATTGTTTCTGCTTATGTAGGTACAGCTTTCCAGCTTAATTCCACTTATGGAATTCTTCTTCTTACCATTCATATTGAATACACCGTATTCACCGGAAGACTTGCATAGAAGTTCGGATTTATTCGGTATTATCACATTTGAACCAACATCCTCTATAACGGCAACTGTTTCATCTTCATTATATTTATATAGAGCTGCGTCATCACCGTTTCTTGCTATATACCAGAAATTACCATTATGATAAGCTCCGTCCAGCTCATCGAAAGGTCCACCGAGTCTGTCAATCTTTATGGCAGATTCATCTGACTTAGTGAGATGATACAAAGTGTCCTGAGAATTCTGTCTGAAAGCAACCATAACACCCTTGTCATCCCTGTCAAGAATAAAACGTGAATCATACTTAATACCAAGAGGCTGCTCATCACCGGTACCAAAGCGGCAGTAGCTTTCTGCCTTATCTTCAAATGCCTGATTGATGGAAGAACTGATGCTGTAAATATCCATCTCATCAGTCCTCAGCTTATCAATGGTTTCAGGCTTCTTCATATAGGTGATAAGACCACTCTCGTCATCAACTTCAACATAGGTTACATTTTCCGCAAGAGTCTGCTCCAGATCTGCTACACCGGATGCATAAAGCGTATATGAATTCATGGTGTAGTCATAATCATTTATCATTTCTAAGTCGGATTCAGAAAGCGCATCCTCATCAACTATCTGAACCAGATCTTTATACGGAATCTTCTTTTCCTGATAACGGGTATAGAACACTTTGTGGGTATTACAATCCATGCCATAAACATAGTTGACATTATCAGCAACTTTGACTACTCCGTTATCCTTATCAGTCACATAAACGCTGAGTCGGTTATAATCATCACTGTAATTCTCAACTCTGGAAAATACGAAATATCCATCCTCACAGATATCCACATTAGAATCAATACTCTGGGCTATATCCCTGGATTCATGATCAGAAAGATCAATATATCCGATACTGCGGTTACTGTCAGAGCCATCAACACTTCCCGTAACATAGTATATGGTCTTCTTATCCTCACTGAACTGAAAATCAAATACATTTTTCTTAAGTATCTCAGTATTCTTTTTATCAGTAATATAAAGAATGTCCTTATCGTCCAGATAGACAACTCCGTCATCAACTATAAAATAGCAGATGATATTGCTTCCGATTCTCTCAAGATACTTATCATTAACCTTATTCTTCTTCAGCTTATTAACCGGAATCCTATAAAAATCAGCCGAATCCTTACTATCATTTACATAGTTATAGATATAAAGATATTTGCCATCCTTGCTAAATGTATTGCCACTTTTAAAGTAAAAGTCATCGGACTCTGATACCTTTATTGCATTATTCGGCTTGTTGTAATCCTTGAGATAATATATATAACCGCCGTCATTTACGGCAGTAGAATAAACCATCTTTTTATCATTTGCTTTTCCGGCAAATCTCATAAAGCCCCAAATAAAACCAACACAAAGCATTAAAGCAAATACAGCCGCAACTGATATGATGGTAATCTTCGTTCCTTTGCCAAGTTTACTAAACCCACCTGATTTCTGGGGTTTTACTTTGATCTCAGGACGTGACTGAGGCTGAATAGGAGCAACTCCCGGCTGAGCCAGAACCTCATGCTGAGGATGATTAGCCGGCTGTGGCAGATACTGGGACTGTGAATTATTCCCAGAGTTTGAGTCATTCTGTGAATTAGTATTGTTCTGTGGATTAGTACTATTCTGTGGCTTTGAACTGCTTGGAGGCTGAGGGATATTTTCAAAAGGTGAAACATCCTGAAACGGATTAGCTAGGACAGTTGTATCCATCTCGCTTTCCGGAACTGCCGGTTCCTGAGGTACCGGAGCATTATTAACAGAAGCTTCTGCCTTATTATCAGGAAGCTGTACCTTGCTTCCGCACATACTACAGAAGTTTGATCCATCTATAAGTTTTGCTCCACACATAGCACAGAACATTTAATTACCCTCCAAAACAAAAAAGGAAATTCCTTCGAAAAATGCATCGCAGTTTTCTATTATATAAAATAGCGATTACAGGTGTAATCGCTATCCATTCTACCATATATAGTATTATAAAGCAAAGAGAAGTCTTAATTTTGTGGTTTATTACTAATTATTCATCAAGTTTCTTCTCAATTGCCTTGATCACAGTCTTCAGTGCCTTGATACGGGCGTATCTCTTATCGTTTGATTCAAGTATATGCCAAGGTGCATACTTGGTATTTGTCTTCTGAAGCATTTCATCAATAGCTTCCTCATAGAGATCCCATTTTTCTCTGTTACGCCAGTCTTCGTCTGTGATTTTCCATTGTTTCTCAGGAGTATTCTGCCTGTCGGTGAATCTTGCCAGCTGTGTATCTTTATCTATCTGTACCCAGAACTTGATGATAACAGCATTCCAGTCATAAAGCTCTTTCTCAAACTCATTTATCTCATTATAGGCTCTCTGCCAGTCATTTTCCGAACAGAAGCCCTCCAGTCTCTCCACCATTACACGGCCATACCAGGTTCTATCAAAGATAGCTATATGCCCGTCCTTCGGAAGCCTGTTCCAGAATCTCCACAGATAATGTCTCGCCTTCTCGGCAGGTTCAGGACTTGCTATAGGATGAACCTCATAGCCTCTCGGATCAAGAGCCGCTGCGATACGTTTGATATTTCCGCCCTTACCGGCAGCATCCCAGCCTTCATAGGCAATTATTACAGGAATCTTCTTATGATAAAGCTTATTATGAAGCTCGGAAAGCCTCTTCTGAAGCTTGTCCAACACTTCCCTGTAATCCTCTTCCTTAATAGCCTTATCCAGCGATATCTCCGAAAGCTTTGGAATAGCCTTCATCGGAAATGTATTCTGAAGCAGAGGTGCACTCTGTTTGCTTTCTGCATTCTTAATAGCCGTATCTATACTGGATACGAGTATTTCAGTCATCTGAAGCTCAGACCACTTCTTATTGGAAGAATCAATAAAATACCATGGAGCCACAAACTGATTTGTAGCTTCTATATATTCATCATAGACTTCAAAGCATTTATCATAGTGCTTATTCTGCCATTTATCCTTATCGGATACTCTCCATCTGGTATGATCACTGGATTCCAACTCCTTAAGTCTCTTCTTCTGAACCTTCTCATCAATATGGAAGAAGAACTTAACAACCAGATAACCGTTATCATTCAGCTGACGCTCAAATCTCTTGATACTGGTAAGATGAGACTTATACTGTTCCTCATCTATCTTTCCGTGAAGATACTTGGCAGTAACCTCATCCATCCAGCTTCCGTCAAAGAAGGATATCTGCCCTGCCTTAGGAATACGAATAAAATATCTGTAGAGGAAAGGTCTTCTCTTTTCTTCCTCAGTCTCCGTAGTCAGAGTCTCACATTTAAAGAATCTCGGATCAAGATTCTTAATGATTCTCCCAAGAACACTTCCCTTTCCGGCGGCACCCCAGCCGTCCATAATAACCAGAACAGGAAGCCCTTTCTCCTTAATGGCCATCTGTCTTACAGCCAGCTCAGCACGTGCTTTCTCCAGACGCCGGGCTATCTCATCATCAGACGGTCTGCTTTCTTTTACCCACTCCTTAAGCATATGTAACACCCCCTATTACATTTTACTATATAGTTTATTTATTTAGAAATAACCTCAAGTATCTTAGCCTTTGGAACCGCGCCGACTATTCTTTCTTTTTCTTCCCCATTCTTAAATAAGATCATGCACGGAATACTTGCTATACCATACAGAATTGCAAGTCTCTCAGCCTCGTCCACATCAACTGCCACAAACTTCACATCCTGCTTTTCCTCAGAAAGAGACTCAACCACAGGAGCCATCATCTGACATGGACCGCACCAGTCAGCATAAAAATCCACCAGCACCGGCACATCACTCTTTAAAACAACATCATCAAACTGATCTCCTTTTATATGTTGTACTGCCATTATAAAATCCTCCTTGTACTACACATTACTCAATTGAAAAAGATGACAGTTTTTCATCAGATGAAAAATTGTCATCTTTTAGTATAACATTATTCCCAGAATATTTCATCTAGTGTTTTATCAAGTATCTTGCATATGGCCAGACATAGTTTTATGGTCGGATTATAATCGCCTTTTTCTATGG
>JAFWSY010000095.1 GCA_017519155.1 Eubacterium sp. | reverse complement strand
CACGGTTCTCAATAACCTTATCAAGGCCGTCAAATGCACCGCCGCAGATAAAGAGAATGTTGGATGTATCTATTTCTATAAACTCCTGTTGAGGATGCTTACGTCCGCCCTGAGGTGGAACTGAAGCTATGGTTCCCTCAACTATCTTAAGAAGTGCCTACTGTACACCTTCACCTGATACATCTCTGGTGATGGATACATTTTCGGACTTCTTTGATATCTTGTCTATCTCATCGATGTATATGATACCCTTTTCAGCCTTATCTATATCATAATCAGCTGCCTGTATCAGCTTGAGGAGTATGTTCTCAACGTCCTCACCTACATATCCGGCTTCTGTAAGAGTTGTAGCATCAGCTATGGCAAAAGGTACATTTAACATCTTGGCAAGTGTCTGTGCCATATAAGTCTTACCTGAACCTGTAGGTCCGATAAGCAGGATGTTACTCTTCTGAAGTTCAACATCAAAGCTCTTGCCGGCTATTACTCTCTTGTAATGATTATATACGGCAACTGAAAGGGCCTTCTTAGCAGCCTCCTGACCGATAACATAGTCATCAAGGAAGGCTTTTATTTCCTTTGGCTTCGGAAGATTGAGTTCTCCTTCAAAGCCTTCGAGATCACCAAGCTCTTCATCGATTATGTCTCTGCATATCTGAACACAATCGTCGCATATATATACATCGGGGCCAGCTATAAGCTTTCTAACCTGATCCTGTGTCTTACCACAGAAGGAACAGGTGAGTATTTTATCATCTTTACGGCCTGCCATTACTATCTCCTTTATTTTCTGTTCTCTACAACCTTGTCAATAAGGCCATACTGCATAGCCTGCTCTGCAGTCATCCAGTTGTTACGCTCACAGTCAGCATAAACTGTGTCATAGTCCTTGCCGCAGTTTTCTGCCATGATGGATATGAGATTCTCTTTGATGCGGAGCATATGCTTAACATCAATCTCCATATCAGTAGCCTGACCCTGAGTACCGCCAAGTGGCTGATGGATCATTATCTCTGAATTAGGAAGAGCAAATCTCTTACCCTTTGCTCCACCAGAAAGAAGGAATGCTCCCATGGATGCAGCCATACCTACACAAATAGTCGAAACATCACACTTGATGTAATTCATAGTGTCATAAATCGCCATACCGGCTGTTACGGAACCGCCGGGGCTGTTGATATAAAGATTGATATCCTTATTTGAGTCCTCTGACTCAAGGAAAAGAAGCTGTGCAACTACAAGACTTGCAGTTACGTCATTTACCTCATCTCCGAGGAATATGATTCTTTCCTTTAAAAGTCTTGAATATATATCATAGGCTCTTTCGCCACGATTAGTAGTTTCAATGACTGTAGGTACAAGTGCCATACTAAACCTCCTTAGCCTGAGAAGCGATATACTCTACTGCTTTCTGCATCTTGATATCAAGAGCAAGCGCTTCCATCTGTTCATCTCCCATGATTTCCTTAATCTTATCTACTTCCATCTGATACTGCTTAGCCAGCTTCTCGATTTCAGCAGCCTTATCTTCTTCTGTTACTTCGAAGCCCTGAGCATCAGCTACAGCTTCTACTACAAGACTCTTCTTGATCTGCTTCTCAGCCTCAGGCTTAACCTGATCTCTCATGTCATCTCTTGTCTGACCTGTCATGTTGAGATACTGCTGAAGGTTCATACCCTGATACATAAGCTGCTGACCAAAGTTATCGATCATCTTATCCTGCTGATATGCGATCATAGCATCAGGAAGTTCCATCTTTGATAACTCAACAAGCTTCTCAACTGCTCTGTCTTCCTTCTGACGCTTAGCTGTCTCAGCCTTTCTCTCTTCAAGAGTCTTACGAACGTCTGCCTTGAACTCATCTACTGTTTCAAAATCAGTTGTATCTGATACATATTCATCATCAAGTTCAGGAAGTATTGTTTCCTTTATAGCAAGAAGGTCGCACTTGAATACAGCTGCCTTACCTGCAAGATTCTCTGCCTGATAATCTTCAGGAAATGTAACGTTAACGTCAAAGCTGTCGCCAACATTATGTCCAACGATCTGCTCTTCGAATCCTGGGATGAATGATCCTGATCCAAGAACAAGTGGATAATTCTCACCCTTACCACCTTCGAATGCAACTTCATCAACGAAGCCTTCGAAGTTGATCATTGTCTCATCGCCGTCCTTTGCAGCTCTGTCTGTAACTTCCTTCTTAGAAGAATTCTCTTTAAGTCTTCTCTCGATCTCTTTCTCTACATCTTCATCAGTTACTTCTGTGTCAACCTTTTCGATTTCGATAGCGCTCATATCTCCAAGCTCTACAGGTGGCTTAGTAGCAACCTTTGCCTTATATATAAAGTCCTTACCCTTTTCAATCTGACTTACTGAAATGTCAGGATTTGAAACGATATCAAGGTCAAGATCCTTTATCTCGTTAAAATATGTCTTATTGATAAGATCATTTGCTGCATCCTCATAGAATACTGCAGGACCATAAGTCTTCTCAATAAAAGCCATAGGAACCTTTCCCTTACGGAAACCATCAAACTGGAACTTTCCTTTACTCTTGTTATAAACATCAACACATGCTTTCTTAAAATCTTCGGCAGGTACTGTAATTGTAATGTCTGCCATATTTCCTTCCAGTTTCTCAAATGTAGCGCTCATTTTATTTCCTCCTTAAATAAAGCATAATATGCTTCTTATAATCACGTCTAAAAGCCCTTTTAAGGGCACTAACCGAATAATTATATCATAGATAATAAATCAAGTCCATATTAATTTTCTTCTATTAATTACATTTTCGATATTATATCCAACATACCGGAAACCAGCTTAACTGAATTTCTGATGGCAATCTTCTGAAATGTAGGATAATCCATGTCAGCTTCATCATTAGCTTTATCCGATATAGACCTTATGATAAGAAACGGTGTTTCGCTTAAGTAAGCCACATGTGCTATGGCAGCACCCTCCATCTCGGTACACATACCACCCACAGAATCGATGATGGACTTCTTGGTATCTCTGTCGGATATGAACTGATCACCGGAAACAACCTTTCCCTGGAATACATTTACATCAGGATTTGTCTTCTCACATACAGCAAGAGCTATGCTGAGAAGTTTCTCATCAGCCTTGAATATACTTACGTCCTGATCAGGAATGATTCCCTTGGCATAACCAAGACCTGAAACATCCATATCATGCTCCTGAGCCTCTGTGGAAAGAACCACATCGCCTATATTTAAACGATCATCAAGAGCTCCGGCTATTCCCGTATTAATTATGCCCTCAACTTTATAAATAGTTACAAGCACCTGGGCAGCCATGGCTGCATTTACCTTTCCTACACCGCATTTAACAAGAACAACTTCACTACCGTAGAGGCTGCCTCTCCAGAATTCCATTCCCGAATAGGTAGTTTTCTCAACCCCGCCCTCTTCAGTCATCATGCTCTTTATATCATCTATTTCTTTATCCATTGCTGCGATTAAACCAATCATTACTTTAACCTCCTAATAATATATGTCAGCCGCGAGTTTGAAACAAACCACCCTGCCGGCTCATCATTCACCACTATAGCAGAAAACCACTTGTTTTACAAAACATTATTGAATTATACTTTGCTGTGCATTATAATAACAAAAGTCTATTTTTGACTTTATCCATATAAATATGAAGAAAAAGGAGTACAGGATATTGAATCGACTAGGTATAGATATAGGTTCAACAACCGTAAAGATCTCTATAATTGATGAAAATAACAAGATACTATATTCCGAGTACAAGCGTCACTTTGCCAAGATCAAAGAGACACTTAAAGAGCTTCTGGAAAATGCGATCCATAGTCTCGGGGATATGGAGGTTGCTGCTGACATAACCGGTTCAGGTGGTCTCGCTCTCTCCAATGTTATTGATATACCATTTGAGCAGGAAGTTGTATGTGTATCTACTGCTCTTAAGACTTTTGCACCTAAAACTCAGGTAGCTATTGAGCTGGGTGGTGAAGATGCTAAGATCATCTACTTCTCAAAGCACGGTATCGAGCAGAGAATGAACTCTGTCTGTGCCGGAGGAACAGGTTCCTTCATCGACCAGATGGCTGCTCTTCTTATGACCGATGCTTCTGGTCTTAATGAGCTGGCTAAATCTTACGACACTATACATCCTATAGCTGCACGCTGCGGTGTATTTGCCAAAACAGATATACAGCCGCTTATCAATGAGGGTGCCACAAAGCCTAATCTTTCAGCATCCATTTTTCAGGCTGTTGTAAATCAGACTATATCAGGTCTTGCCTGCGGTAAGCCGATCAGAGGCTACGTCGCTTTCCTTGGCGGACCATTACATTTCCTGGATCAGCTTAGAGAAAGATTCATAGATACTCTTAATCTTGATGAGGAACATTCCATAGTTCCGGATAACTCTCATCTCTTTGCCGCAACCGGTGCTGCTCTTCACGCTGATACCGAGCAGACCATTAGCCTAAAGGCTCTTGCTGACAAACTGACACCTGAGCTTAAGATAGAGATTGAGGTAAACAGACTTGATCCTCTTTTCAAAACAAAGAAAGAATATAAAGAATTTTCAGACAGAATGGCTGAGTATAAGATAAAAAGAGGCAACCTCGCTGATTACAAGGGAAATGTATACCTTGGAATCGATGCTGGTTCAACTACCACAAAGCTTGCTCTCATCGGTGAGGAAGGTGAGCTTCTTTATGACTTCTACAGCAACAACAACGGAAGTCCTGTTAATACAACCATTAAAGCCATGAAGGAGATTTATTCTCTTCTTCCAAAGGGCGCAAAGCTGGCAGGAAGCTGCTCCACCGGTTACGGCGAGGCTCTTCTTAAATCTGCCTTCAACCTGGATTATGGCGAAGTTGAAACAATAGCTCACTACACCGCTGCCGCTTTCTTCGAGCCAAAGGTTGATACTATCCTGGATATCGGTGGTCAGGATATGAAATGTATCAAGATCCGTGACGGCGTTGTAGATAATGTAATGCTGAACGAGTCCTGTTCTTCAGGCTGCGGTTCTTTCATCGAAACCTTTGCCAATTCCCTTGACTACAAGGTTCAGGACTTTGCCAAGATAGCACTCTTCGCCAAGAGCCCTATCGATCTTGGTTCAAGATGTACAGTATTCATGAATTCAAAGGTTAAGCAGGCCCAGAAGGAAGGTGCTTCTGTTGAGGATATCTCTGCAGGTCTAGCTTATTCCGTTATCAAAAATGCACTTCTTAAGGTTATTAAGCTTACCGACCCTAAACAGCTGGGTAATCGAATCGTTGTACAGGGCGGTACATTTTACAATAATGCAGTACTCCGTGCTTTTGAGCTTGTATCAGGCGCAAAGGCTATCCGTCCTGATATCGCAGGTATCATGGGTGCCTTCGGTGCTGCTCTTATCGCAAGAGATAATTACGAGGAAGGCTTTGTATCCGGTACTCTTTCCAGCAAGGATGTTGATGAGCAAACATACGAGACTCAGATGGCTCGCTGCGGAGGATGTACAAACAACTGCCTTCTTACTATCAATAAATTCACCGGAAACAGAAGGTTCATAACCGGAAACCGTTGCGAAAAGGGACTGGGCTTAAAGAAGAATTCTGAGAATATGCCTAATCTCTATGAATATAAATTTAACCGTATATTTGATTACAAGCCTCTTTCAGAAAAGAAAGCCGTAAGAGGTGAAATCGGTGTTCCTCGTGTTCTCAACATGTATGAGAACTATCCTTTCTGGTTTACTTTCCTGACAGAGCTTAAGTACAGAGTTATCCTGTCACCTAAATCAGACAAGAATATCTATCAGATGGGTATCGAGTCCATTCCAAGTGATACAGAGTGTTATCCGGCCAAGATAAGTCATGGTCATGTTATGTGGCTTGTTAAGAACGGACTGAAGACTATCTTCTATCCTTGTATCCCTTACGAGATGAACGAAACTCCTGATGCAAACAACCATTACAACTGTCCTATCGTTACTTCATATTCGGAAAATATAAAGAACAATATGGAGGAACTTGAGACTGAGCACATCACTTATATACGCCCATTCCTTGCATTGGATAACAAGCTTGCGCTTAAAGACCGTATGTTCAGAGAGTTCTCCAAATATACAGATGTAACCCGTGAGGAAATCAGCAACGCTATAGATAAAGCTTATAAGGAAGCTGAAATGGTTAAGAAGGACGTTCGTAAGAAGGGTGAGGAAACCCTTGAATTCCTTAAGGAAAATAACAAGGTCGGTATAGTTCTGGCAGGTCGTCCTTACCATATCGATCCTGAAATAAATCACGGTATACCTGAACTGATCAACTCCTACGGTGTGGCTGTTCTTTCCGAAGATTCAATAGCACATCTGGGAGACGTGGACAGACCTCTTATCGTATCCGATCAGTGGATGTACCATTCAAGACTTTACAAAGCTGCAAACTACGTTAAGACCAAGACCAATCTTGAGCTGGTTCAGCTCTTCTCCTTCGGCTGCGGTCTGGACGCTGTTACAACAGACTGTGTAAAGGATATACTTTCAAATTCAAATAAGATCTATACAGTACTTAAGATAGATGAAGTATCAAACCTGGGTGCTGCAAGAATCAGAATCCGTTCTCTTCTTTCAGCCATGAAGGTTAGAGAAAAGAAACAATACAGACCAATTGACTGCTCCACAGCCATAACCAAGGTTGAATTCACAAAGGAAATGCGTGAGGACTATACAGTTCTTTGTCCTCAGATGTCACCGATACATTTTAAGATGCTTCAGGCTGCCATGAAACATTTCCACGTAAACTTCCTGATGCTGCCGGATGCAACAAAATCAACAATAGACGAAGGACTGAGATTCGTTAATAACGATGCCTGCTATCCTTCCATCATAGTCGTTGGACAGCTGATGGAAGCTATTCAGTCCGGCAAATACGACACAAATAAACTGGCCGTGGCTATTACCCAGACAGGTGGCGGCTGCCGTGCTACTAATTATATCGGTTTCATCAGACGAGCTCTCGAAAAATCCGGCTACGGACATATACCTGTTGTATCCATAAGTGCGCAGGGAATCGAGAAGAACTCCGGACTTAAGATCAACCTTAAAGGACTTAAGGCTGCCATGCATGCAGTTATGTATGGAGATCTATTTATGCGAGTTGTTTACAGGACCAGACCATACGAGAAGGTTCCGGGCTCAGTAAATAAGCTTCATAAGAAATGGGAAAGAATCTGTATCAGAGATATAGAAAGAGGCTCACACAACTTCAGCAGAATTGTTAGAGATATCGTAAGAGATTTTGATAATATCCCTCTTGATGAAACAGTACTTAAGCCTAGAGTAGGTATAGTAGGCGAGATACTTGTTAAGTTCCTTCCATCAGCAAACAACCACCTGGTTGATCTGCTTGAAGCAGAAGGCGCTGAAGCAGTTATGCCGGATCTTCTGGACTTCCTCTTCTACTCTGCATATAACAGCAATTATAAGTATGAGTTCTTAGGCAAGACCAAGAAGTCAGCTAAGATCAGCAATCTGCTGATAAAGCTTCTTGAACAGCTTAGAGCTCCTATGGCAAAAGCCCTTGAAAAGAGTAAGAGATTCGAACCACCAACACCTATCGCAACAATTGCAAGCTATGCAAGACCTATAGTTTCCATAGGAAATGAAACCGGTGAAGGCTGGTTCCTTACAGGAGAAATGGTTGAACTTATAAAAGAAGGCGCTCCAAATATCGTCTGCTGCCAGCCATTTGCCTGTCTTCCAAACCACATAATCGGTAAGGGCGTTATAAAGAAACTTAGAAACGTATACCCTGATGCCAACATCACACCAATCGACTTCGACCCGGGCGCATCAGAAGTTAACCAGATAAACCGCATCAAGCTCATGCTTGCTGCAGCTCGCGAAAACCTCGAGAAATAAACAAAACAAAAGATGACAATTTTTCATCAGATGAAAAATTGTCATCTTTTTTACTTCAGGTAGATGATCATTCCGGGGCCGAGATTCTCGGTGGGACGGGCTGTGAATCCATGTTTCAGGTAGAATCCTTCTCTGCCTTTTGCACACATCAGTGCAAACATCATTTCTTCGCCGTCTGTTTTAAGACTGCTTACGTAGTTCTTCAAATGCTTTATAAGCGCCGAACCAACTCCTCTTCCATGATACTCGGGAAGTACAATCAGATCCTGGATATAGCAGATAACCGCTCCGTCTCCAACGATTCTTCCCATACCTATAAGACGTCTCGATCCATCCTCTGCTTCATCATATGCAGATATGGAATATATACAGTTTTCAAGTGCAAGCTCAGCCTGTCTTTCGGTCAGTGTCTTCCAGCCGACTGCAGCTCTGAGCCCCAGGTATTCTGCAACTGATAACCTGTCTTCACTGAATTTAATCATAACCTTACTGATACTCCCTGATTTCTCAGATACTCCTTGACTTCTTTAATTTCAAGTTCTTTAAAATGGAATAATGAAGCTGCAAGTGCTGCATCTGCATGTCCTTCGGTAAATGCCTCCTCAAAATGTTTAAGGTTACCTGCACCACCTGATGCTATAACCGGTACATTTACTCTGTCTGCCACTACTCTTGTAAGCTCCAGATCATATCCGGCCTTAGTACCGTCTGCATCCATACTTGTAAGCAGGATTTCACCGGCCCCCATCTCTACTGCTTTAACAGCCCACTCAACAGCATCCAATCCCATGTCGATACGACCGCCGTGTTTATAAACTGTCCAGCCATCCTCAGGTGTCCATTCATCATTGATTTTAATGCTCTCCTCATAGCTGAGAGACGGATCAGCAGCCTTACCCACACGTCGTCTTCTTGCATCGATGGCAAGTACCACGCACTGACTTCCGAACTTATCAGCAGCCTCGCTTATGAGCGTAGGATTATCAATGGCAGCTGAATTAACGGCTATCTTGTCAGCCCCCTCACGAAGGATGGTTCTGAAATCCTCTATGGATCTGATACCACCACCAACGGTGAATGGAATAAAGACTGTTTCAGCAACCTTTCTAACCATATCAGCCACTATATTTCTTTTATCTGAAGAAGCTGTTATATCAAGAAATACAAGCTCATCTGCTCCGGCTCTGTCATAGGCTTTACCGCACTCTACAGGATCACCGGCATCTATTAGATTAACAAAATTTATTCCTTTAACAACTCTTCCGTCCTTTACATCAAGGCAGGGAATAATTCTCTTGGTATGCATGTTTATCTCCAATCAAATATGTAAATAAGCTAACTAGCAAACTAGCAAACAAATCAGCAAACAAAATAGCCGGCTAGTTATTTTTTGTCATAGCTATAAAATTAGATAATATCTTAAGTCCCACATCTGAGCTCTTCTCGGGATGGAACTGGGTAGCCATTACATTATCTCTTTCTACAGCAGCATCTATACTTACACTGTAATGAGTAGTTGCAGCCACATCAGCTCTGTCCTCTGCCTGAAGATAAAATGAATGTACAAAATATACATATGGATTATCTCCAAGACCTTTCAGAAGTTTGCTCGCCGGATTCACATCTATGTTGTTCCATCCTATCTGGGGAACCTTAAGATGTTCTCCATCAGAAGATACTTCTGGAATTCTGGTGATTTTACCTCTAAGAAGTCCGAGTCCTACAGCCTCAGGACTTTCTTCGCTCTTTTCAAAAATAAGCTGTAATCCGAGACATATACCCAGGAACGGTTTTCCGGTCTCCACATATTCATGGATAACCTTATCAAGTCCTCTTGATCTTATCTTATCCATAGCAACGCCAAATGCACCGACCCCCGGAAGTATTACGCCATCACTGTTCATGATAGTTTCTCTGTCACTTGTGATAACTGCTTCCTCTCCCAGATAGATCAGAGCCTTCTCAACGCTTTTTATATTTCCTGCATCATAATCAATTATAGAAATCATTTTGTCTTTCGTCTTTCTGATGTAAATTACTTCTTGTTATCATCTTTCTGCTGTATATTACTTCTTACTGCCGTCTACTGTATATGTAAACT
>JAFWSY010000094.1 GCA_017519155.1 Eubacterium sp. | reverse complement strand
GAGAGCGCCGACGGAGCGGTTGAATCATTAATAGAAAGAGCCAATTATTACGGAGGAAATGACAACATATCCGTGATAGTTGTTTCCATATAGTTAAGGAGTGAATTATGTTAAAACCCGGTACTATTCTGGATGACAGATATGAGATAATAGATGTGGTCGGAACCGGTGGAATGTCTACAGTTTATCGTGCAAAGGATGAGAGACTCCGCAGATTTGTAGCCATTAAGGTTCTTAAATCCGATTACAGCTCAGATCAGAATTTTGTATCTAAATTCAGAGCTGAAGCCCAGTCTTCAGCGGGACTGACACATCCGAATATAGTTAGTGTATACGATGTCTGTGAAGACGATGGCAGATATTTTATTGTAATGGAGCTTGTTGAGGGTATAACTCTCAAGGAGTATATCAATCTGAACGGAAGACTTAATATGGTTCAGGCCATTGATTTCTCCATGCAGATAGCAGCAGGTCTTGAAGCTGCGCATGAGCATCATGTCATTCACAGAGATATTAAGCCGCAGAACATTATCGTTTCTAAGAGCGGAAATATAAAGGTAACGGATTTTGGTATAGCTAAGGCTGCCACATCAACCACCATGTCTACTACAGGAATTGGGTCTGTACATTACATTTCCCCTGAGCAGGCAAGAGGCGGATACAGTGACGAGAGAAGTGATATCTATTCACTTGGTATCACCATGTATGAGATGGTTACCGGCAGGGTTCCATTTGAGGGCGACACAAATGTTGCCATAGCTCTGATGCATATCCAGAATGATATGATCCCGCCGAGAGAGCTTTATCCGGATATTTATCCAAGCTTTGAGAAGATCATCATGAAGGCTACTCAGAAGAAGCCTGAGAGAAGATATCTTACAGCGGCAGCTCTTATAGCCGATCTGAACAGAGTTAAGGATAATCCAAGTATAGATATAATAGTTGCTCCACCTACAGTTACGGGAGCGCCTACCCAGCAGTTTACTAACGAAGACATGCAGAGAATCAAGGATGGAAGCTCTGTAAAGGATGTATCGGATCATTTATACAGAGAAGAGCCGGTGGCAAATGTAAACTCTGAGGTTTCACCTGACAGAAGCAGGATAGAAGCAATCCTCCGTCAGGCTGAAGAGGATGAATACGGTTACGAGGAAGAAGTTCCTGAGAGACGCCCTGAACGAAAGAAGGGCAGCATAAAGAAAATCAGAGACGAAGAAGACGAAGTCTATGATGACAGGTACGGCGATGATGACGGAGAAGAGGAAGTAGATCCAAAGCTCGAGAAAGCCGTAATGATAGGCGGTATTGCAGCAGCTGTTATAGTTGCAGTTCTTCTGTTCGTATTTATAGGAAATATGGCCGGCTGGTTTAACTTTGGAAAGACCGAGGAGAAGACTACAGTCACAACTGAGGCAGAGGTTACTGAGGAAGTCACCGAGAAGGTTAAGACAGTTGAGATGCCTGATCTTGTGGGACTCAGCTCCAAGGCTGCCGAGAAGGATCTTAAGGAAGTCGGACTGAATAATTTCAAGTTTGTTGAAGAGAATTCGGTGGATGTTAAGGAAGGCTATGTCATAAGCCAGAATGTTGAGCCTAATGCAGAGATTCCTAAGGATACACAGATCATAGTTACAGTCAGTGCAGGTGCTGAAGAGCTTACCATCACTGATGTAAGAGATATGGACGAGGATGAGGCATTTAAGGTTCTCGAGAAGCAGGGATTCAAGCCAACCCGTTCGTATAAATTCGATGATGAGATAGAAAAAGGATATGTTATCTCCACCGATCCTAAGGCAGGTGAAAAGCTGAAGGCCGGTGAGACAATCGTTATCTATGTAAGCCAGGGCCAGGAAGAGAAGATAGTAAGAGTTCCTGATCTGTCAGGTCTTACAGAGGCTACTGCAAAGGGTAGCATAGAGGCGGCCGGACTCAGAGTCGGAGATATATCCTACGAATATAACTCAAGCATACCTGAAGGCGAAGTAATAAGTCAGAGCATCGCTCCTGATACTGAGGTTAAGGAGGGAACAGAGGTTGGATTTGTTATCAGCAAGGGTGCTGAGAAGAAGGCCTACAGAGCAAGAGTCAGCGGAAGCATTACCACCGATGATGAAGATCTGTGGGAGGAAAATGTAAAGGTTACGGTATTTATAGCTGATAATTCAGGCACATATCAGGTATATCAGACCGTGGCTCCTGGAGAGACTGTAGAGATTAACGGCTCATATGATGTACTCCAGTTCAATAACGGTACAGTTACATTTATAGTTGAAACAGAAGACGGAGAAGATGTTACGGATTCATATTCTACGTCACTGACACTTACCTACGAAGAGATGTAATATGATAAAAGGTAGAATTATAAAAGGTATAGGCGGCTTCTACTATGTAGTGGCCGCTCATACTTTATATGAGTGCAGGGCACGTGGTCTTTTCAGAAAGGAAGGACGTACTCCTCTGGTGGGTGACATAGTGGATATAGACCCCACGGGAGAGGAAGGAAAAGCGTATCTTGTAGACATATATGACAGGTCTTCAGAACTTATCAGACCTGCGGTGGCAAATGCGGACCAGGTGCTTCTGGTGTTCTCTGCCAAGAAGCCTGCTGTCAGCAGCGGACTGGTGGACAGATTCCTTGCCAATATGGAGAAACAGGAGATAGGAGTAAGCCTTTGTATAACCAAGATAGATCTTCTTTCCAAGGAAGAGCTTTTGGAGGTTATGGAGCCATATGTTACGGCAGGCTACGACATTTACCCTGTATCAAACAAGACAGGTGAAGGAATTGATAAGGTTAAGGATTTCCTGAAGGGTAAGAATACAGTCTTATCGGGGCCTTCAGGTGTGGGTAAATCCTCCCTTATCAAGTCTATACTGCCGGACAGTGCTGTTGAGGTTGGTGAGATAAGCAAGAAGATCGGAAGGGGTAAAAATACCACAAGACATACGGAAATAATGCCGGTGGACGATACGAGTTTTGTATACGATACGCCGGGCTACAGTTCCATAGAGCTGTTAATAAGTGACGAGACAGAGCTGGACTATCTCATGAGGGAGTTCAGACCGTTTCTCGGAGGGTGTAGATTTGCGGGCTGCTCGCACTTAAGTGAGCCTGACTGCGTAATCAGAAGTAAAGTTGATGAGGGACTGATATCCCTCAAAAGATACGAAGGTTACAGGGAAATGTATTCAGAGGTTAAATCCAGGAGGAAATGGTGATGAATATAAATATATTAGCGCCATCAATGCTTGCAATTGATTTTGGAAATATGGAGAAGGACTTAAAGGAAGTATACAGCGCAGGGGCATATACTATTCATGTGGATGTTATGGATGGTATGTTCGTGCCGAATATATCCTTTGGACCTCCTGTTATAAGACACGTGAGAAGGATACTTCCGGAGGCTGTGCTGGACGTGCATATGATGGTTACGGAGCCGGCCAGATATCTGGAGAGATTTAAGACTATAGGAATAAATAATTTCACCATACATTACGAAGCTACAAAGGATCCTGAAGGAACTCTGAAGCAGATAAGAGAGGCCGGACTTAAGGTAGGAGTATCCATCAAGCCGGGGACTCCCGTAAGCGTTCTTGAGCCCGTTATAGATATGGTGGACCAGGTGCTTATAATGAGCGTGGAGCCGGGCTTCGGCGGACAGAGCTTCATGCCTCAGTCATACGAGAGGATAAGCGCCGTAAGAAAGCTTCGTGAGGATATAGATATAGAGGTGGACGGCGGCATCTATCTGGATAATGTAAAAGATGTGCTGGATGCCGGGGCAAATGTAATAGTTGCCGGTTCAGCTATATTTAAGGGCGATATAACCGAAAATGTAACAAACTTCCGTGAGAAACTGGGGGTATAATGTATAACCTGATGAAGGTATCGGTAAATTATAGAGGTCATTATGAAATGTCTGATCATAGCCGGCGGCAGCGTCGACACAGAACAACTTAAAAAGGAATACCGGATACTGAAGAACGGCGATATGACAGACAATGGTTCAGCCGAGAATGAGCAGGATAGTGTTTATGTCATCACCTGCGACAGAGGCACGCTCTACGCTCTGGAGGCTGGTATTCCCATAGACAGGGCAGTGGGTGACTTTGATTCTGTAAGTGAGACTGAATTCGAGGATATACGAAGAAGGCTTGCAGATTCTGCAAAAGAAAGAGCTGCCGGTGAAATGATTGAGAAGCTCATTCCCGAGAAGGATGACACTGACAGTGAGCATGCAATTATGTACGCATTTTCCCTGAGTCCTGAGGAAATAGTCATGATGGGCTGCACTGGGAGTAGACTGGATCATACAATAGCTTCCATAGACATGCTTAAGCTCTCGGCCGATAGAGGTATTCCTGCATGTATCCTGGACAAAAATAACAGAGTCAGGATATTCAGAGGTGAGAGTACATTTTACAAAAAAGATATCTTTGGAAAGTTTGTTTCAATCATCCCTTACGGAGAGGAAGCTTACATAGAAGAAATATCCGGCTTCAAATACGAGGTGAAGGACCTGCTGCTGGAGAAATCCATAAGCCGCGGTATCAGTAACGAGCTTGAAGCCCAAATGGGCATTATCAAAACGAGAGACTACGTCCTTGTGCTTGAAACGAAAGATTAGCATAGAGGATGATTATAAGCTATATACAAGGTAGTGGAGTAAGATATTGAACAGAAGAGAGTTTGCTCTTGGTAACAAAATACGTGGTCATGAAATGGGACTGGTAGGGTCTCTTTTTGTGGCAGCATTTCCGGGCGGTATGATACTGCCTTTTTATGTGTATCTTTTTGGTGCCGGAGTAGCTTGGGAAGCTATCGGTATCGTTGTATGCATGACGATAGTATGGAGCTTCGCATCCTACAGACTTATGAGATATTCCAAGAGACATCAGAGCATCTGTACCATTCCCGGATACCTGAAACATAGATTCTGCGATGAAAAAGAATACTTAAGAGTCATTTCTTCATGTCAGATAGTAATTCTTTCAATCATCATCATGTCATTGCTCATAAAGGAGCTTGGCCTTATTATGTTTGAGACATTCGGGCTGGACAGCACCATAACAGAGTTCTGGACCTGCAACATAATATCCGCATACATATGCATATTCGGATATAAGGCTATCGTTAAAACAGCGCCATATAAGGCTGCTTATATGATGGCTGTAATAATTCTGATCAGCATCGTTATCTTAAAGGACGTTGGATTCCTTACTCTGATCCAGAATATGATGGCTATCGATGTAACCGGAAGTGTCAGCGAGTATATGAATATCCTCTTCCATAATGGAAGACCTCTTGTAGCTGAGGATTATATATCTCTGCTGTCTATGGGACTTCTGGCATCAGGTATGCCTTTCCTTCTGACCGCATTTTTCTCGGCAGAGAATTCTGATAAGATAAACAGAGGAAAGATCGTTATGATAGTATTCCTGCAGTTATTCTTTGCATCTGCTGCAGTTATGGGAGGAATCTCCCGCGGATATCTCTATCCACACAAGATGACAAATTCACTGGCAAAGTATATAAGTCTTTTCTATCACAAACTTGCTTCTGAAGGAAGTCTCGGAAAGGTGATGGGTTATATGCTGATATCTCTGATAGTTCTGGCAGTGCTGATCACTCTGGAGGGTTCCCTCAGTATAGCGATGATGATAGTTTATGATGATATAATCCGAGGCGGAAGACTTATCAGAATCAAGAAAAAGAACGAAAGACTGTATATCGTACTGGTTACATTTCTGATCGGACTCAGCTGCTTTATCGTCAGCGAATGTATAGAGGATTTTTCGATAAATGTAATCGTGGTATTTATTGCGGCCCTGGGCTGCTCTGTGGCTCCTGCTGTACTGTTGTCCCTCATGTGGAAGAGGATGACAAAGTATGGAGCGATTGCGGGAATGATAGGCGGTATGCTGGCAGTGCCTCTTCTTAAGTATGCACCGTTCTTTGGAGAGATGGGAAATAAGAAAACCCTTTGCGACATCCTGGGAATCAACTCAGTTGTTCCTGCCATGCTGGCTTCATTTCTCATAATAATCCTGGTAAGCCTTATAACACCGAAGCCTTCAGCACAGGTTCAAGAGGAGTTCGATGATGTTAAGCATAGAATGACTTAGATGTATCTCCACGGCAAGTAAGCTTAGCGTATGCGATAGCGTGCATGTTTGACATCGCTTTCAGTTTACTAGCTCGCGACTATGCATTATGTCAAAACATAGCTGACGAATCGATTTTGAGTACACATCGCACTATATATTGTGTTTGGGTGGATAGTAAGAGTAAAAAAAGCGGTTTACATAATGTAAAAATATTCATTAAAAAATGCCCAAAACAGGCTTGGTTAATCCTTTAACCGGGTTAACAATTTCTGACATTTCTGGACGAGAAAAAAGGCATCTCCGATTGAGATGCCTTAAATATACACTATTCATAGGGTGAGAGAGTTATGAAAAATCTATGGTTAAAATATAAACCTTAAATATGAATAAACTATTAACAAATATATAAAAAATTGTAAAAGGTTTACAGAAAATCTGTAAATAAATTGTGTTTTTTGTGTAAAGATGTAAAGTTCTTTAATAAACTACGTTTTTGTGGTAGAATGATTAAGTTGATTGTTACTTTGAAAATAAACAGTTGATCGTGTGTTTATGTGGGGTGGATTATGGCAAGATATAATAAAAACAGCAGAAGTTTTGCACAGGCTGTAAAGAGCATTCTTCCTGAAGTTGATGCCCAGACTGAGATAGAAAAGGTCAAGCAGGAACAGGAAAGCCTGAATAAGGAAAAGGCTGATTCGGATAAGAAGTCGAAGGATGAATCTGAAGAAAAGGATAAGGCTGAACCTGAAAAGAAAGAAGCCGTGAAGGCTGAGCCTGAAAAAGATGTGACAGTCAAAGCTGAGACTTCTGAAAAAACTGCTAAGTCAGAAGCAAAGAAGCTGGCCAGCGGTATAGAAGAGATAGTTGATATATCTGACGAAAAGCTTGAGGAGCTGTCATCCGCACCTGAGGCTAAGTCAGAAGTGAAAGAAGTAAAGACCGGCAAGAAGGAAGGGGAGAAACAGACAGCTTCCCAGAAAAAGAATAAGCCAGCAAAGGCTGAAAATGTAAGTGCCGGAATAAAGGAGAGTAATATGTCAGAACTGGAAAAGGAATTAAGGTCCAGTGAAGAGATCGTGAGTCTCGGCGAGGATACAACATTTATCACAAAGGGCACCGTGATAAGCGGTAACATAGAATCAGATGGCGACGTTGAAGTAAGAGGCCGTGTGGATGGTAATATAAAATGTACCGGTAAGCTCATAATCAGCGGACGTGTAACCGGAGATATAGATGCAGGAGACCTCTACAGTGAGGAAGCAAATATATCCGGAGAGATGAGGATAAACGGCACTGTTAAGATCGGTGTAGGATCAGTTACAGTGGGAAATATATATGCAGAAACAGCAGTGGTAGCCGGAGCTGTTAAGGGCGATATGGACATCAGGGATGAAGCAGTGCTTGAATCAACTGCAATCGTTGTCGGAAATATCAAGTCCAAGTCTGTTGATATCAGCAGCGGAGCAATAGTTGACGGCTTCTGTAAGCAGGCATATGCCAGCGTAGACGTTGATAAATACTTCAACAGTCAGCTGGAATCCATATAAAATCAAGATGCCGGATAAGACGCTTGTAAAGCGGTCGGATTAGGTATCTGGAAAATAGAGGTAGATAACAACATGGAGTACAAGAGAATATTACTTAAGCTTAGTGGTGAAGCTCTCGCAGGCGATAAGGGTACAGGCTTCTCAGAGGAAGAGGTATCAAGAGTTGCAGGCGAGGTTAAAAAAGTTGTAGATAAAGGTATCCAGGTAGGAATCGTTATCGGCGGCGGAAACTTTTGGAGAGGCAGAAGCTCTGAAGATATGGACAGAGTCAAGGCCGATCAGATAGGTATGCTGGCAACAGTCATGAACTGCATATATGCAGCTGACGCATTTAGAAGAGCAGGTATGAAATGCCGTCTCATGTCACCATATGCTATAGGTGATGTAACTGAAATATATGTTAGAGACAAGGCTGTAGAGGCTATGGAAAACGGTGAAGTAGTATTCTTCGCAGGCGGTTCAGGCCATCCATACTTCTCAACTGATATGCCGACAGTTCTCAGAGCTATCGAGACAGAGTGCGATGTTATCCTTTCAGCTAAGTCAATAGACGGCGTATATGACAGTGATCCTGAGAAGAATCCTAATGCAAAGAAATACGATGAAATGGAAATGTCAGAGATAGTTGATAAGAAGCTGGGAGTTATCGATCTTGCTTCAGCTGTTCTGGCAATGGAAAACCATATGCCGATGATACTCTTCGGACTAGCAGAAGAGAACTCGATCATAAGAGCCGTAAGCGGCGAAAAGGTCGGCACTACTGTTAAAGCGTAGAACGAGAACGCAGGAAAAAAGTGTATTATAAAAACGCAGGAAAAAGCGTAGAATAATAATTCTTCCCACAAGGAAGAGTAAATAAGCAATAATAAATACATAATAAACATTCTCCATCAAGGGGGCAAAATAATAAAACGGAGGTTACAAATATGACACCATATGAAGAGAAAATGCAGAAGGCCATAGATTCATTAGCAAAGGATTATTCAGCTATCAGAGCTGGACGTGCTAATCCACATATCCTTGACAGACTCACAATTGAGTACTATGGAACACCTACAAATATTCAGGGCGTTGCTAACGTATCCGTACCTGAAGCAAGAACCCTTATGATCACACCTTGGGAGCCATCAATGGTTAAGGAAATCGAGAAGGCAAT
>JAFWSY010000093.1 GCA_017519155.1 Eubacterium sp. | reverse complement strand
TGGAGGAGCAGACAGAACTTGTATTAAAGGCCAGTGGTGACAAGAATAAAGGAAAGATAGAGATAGAACTTACTAAGGGTTCCATAACCAATGATATCCAGAATAAGCTTTCTGATGAATCGACTTATGAGATTAATACACCGAACTCAACCATGTCGGTAAGAGGTACAATATATCGTGTATCCGTATATGAAGAGGGTGGTGTTAAGTATACGAGAGTATCTGTCTTTGAAGGAAAGGTTGCAACCAGACTTGTATTTAAGGATGGTTCTGTTGCTGATGAAGAGGTAATGGTTGAACAGGGTAAGGAAGTGATCATCTACGAGGATGATAAGACGACGAACTACCTTTCTGATCCTAAGGATATTGAGTACAGTTCGATTCCTGAGGATGTTCTTACAGAACTTAAGTCAAGCAATAACAGCGGAAGAAAAACATCCATAACCAATCCTGAGATTGACAGAGTTATCAATGGACCATACTACGTAACATTTACATATAACGAAGAGATATTCGGAACCCAGACCGTAGAAAAAGGAGAAAGAGCATTGGTACCGACATTGAAGCCGGCACAGAGCGGTTCCTGGAAATTTGATTTTAATACTCCGATTAAGAAAGATACAGAAATAGAATGGAAGTAAGGAGGTAAATGCCATGAAGATATGTTTCATGAATAAAATAGAAAAAAGAATATTAAGTATATGCATGGCAGTTTGTCTCGTGCTTTCGATATGCATGTCCTTCACTGCAGAGGCTAATGCTGCAGGAGGTGGAGCCGGTATTATTGGTGTTGTAGAAAATTCTGATGGATTTACTGTCATGCTTGACTCTGCTAATACTGATACGGCATATTTTTCAATTGTAGATAACAGTGGTGATTATAAGGTAATATGCAGTAATCCATATGATTCTGATAATGAGGAGATGGAAGTTGATAACCTTTCAGGCCTTTATGTGTCTTTGGATGGAGGAATGACGAATGTTTCGATAGATACAAATCTGAGCTTAACCGAAGGATTAGAACTGGGTTCGGAACATGCTCGTATTTTCATAGGCAGTGGAGTGACATTTAAAGCAGCCACTATAAGTGGTATCGGTGTCATCGATAATGAAGGAACTATAAAAATTTCAAGTTTTAAAAGGTCTGATTATTCCAGTATAGCTTTCTCTAATTCCGGAACAATTTATGCCGATTCGGTTAATATTGATATGAATAATACTTTTTCTAACGCTGGCGACATAAGGGTAACCTCAAGTTTTTCAAAAGGCAACTTTGATCTGGGAGGAACTGTAGTAGCTGATGAGGATACAACTATAAGTTCTTCAGGTGGAACCTTTACTTTGCAGGTGGGTACTGCTAAAAGAACATTTACGGAAGCTGTAAGTGGCAGGGCTATAGATATTGTCAGAAAGGATCTGAGTATTACCCTTGCTGATCTGAATAATAAGTATATAGGTGAGGAGATAAACTTCGAAGATAAGGTAAGTCTTTCTGATGATGATTATGATGGTACCTGGTATCTGGAATATAAAGGACCAAGTGATTCTGATTATTCTTCTGATACACCATACTATAAAGGAACCTGGTCCGTAAGAGCTGTTGCTCCTCAGACTGATTCATATAAGGAGGCTGTTTCGTCAGTTAAAACCTTTGAATTGGATTATCTGCCTCTGTCAGAAGTTACTAAAGTTTCAAGTGGTGAGTATCTGTCAAAGGAAGGACTCTCTAATGGTAAATATGTAAAGGACAGCTTCGTGCTGAAGCCGGCTTCTGGATTTTTGGTACGGATAAATATCGGTGACAGAGAGTTCGAAGAAGCTCTTACTATTACCAAGGAAGATCTGTTCCCTGAAGATAACGGTGGTAATTTCTACGAAGACCGTGCTTTTACGATTGCGGATAAAAATAGCGGTGCAGAGACTAAGGAATATGAACATTATGAACTGGTTTCCGGACTTAAGGATCTGATCTTCGATGAGGACGAGCCGGTTGTTGAAGGAATTAAAATAGATGGAACCGCAGCTTCCATAAGCGAGGGTGACACCATAAGAGCGGAGAAGGTTGATATAACCGTATCCGATATAAATCTTGATAAGATTATTACTCCTGATAATGAATATACCAGAGAAAATGGTGGTGTTACAGCAAGTGGAAGTAAGTATGTCGGAACTGCCACTATTGAAGCAGAAGTGGGGAATCCGAAGACAACTTATTTCATGGCTTATGACATGGCAGGAAGAGAGATATCTCTTGGCTTTACCCTTAAGTATCCGCTTATTACTCCGACAGCATCTGTAAATGTGGATGATGTATATGTGGGAACGGAGATAGAACCTGTAATTACCACAGAATCCGATGGTAAGGCTTCGGCTACGTATCAGTATAAGAAGAGTACTGACAGCGAGTATACAAGTGAGAAGCCGACAGCTGCCGGAACCTATGAATTAATAGTTAATATTCCTGAGACCGATACATATAGTGAGTGCTCCTGCAGTACGACCTTTAAGATAATGAAGAAGGTTCCTACCGCAGAAATCAAGGTTCCGAATACATTCTCAGGACAGGACTATGAGCCTGTACTTACAACTGATTCAGATGGTAAGAGCAGTGCTGTTATAGAATATAAGAAGAAGGACGAAGCTGACAGTAAGTATTTAGAGACCAAGCCTACAGAAGCAGGGGACTATGAGGTCCGTGCAACTATTCCTGAGACAGACAACTATGAAAAGGCAGTGGCTAAGAGTACATTTACCATAAATAAAAAGAAGACCGGTGAGAATAAGGTTGAGGTTGCTGATACTGTTATCGGCACGGATTATGAACCGGTTCTGACCACTGATTCTGATGGAAAGGATAAGGCTGTTTTCGAATATAAGAAGGACGGCCAGAGCGACGATAAGTATACTACCGAGAAGCCGACAAAGGCAGGTAAGTATGTGATCCGCGCTACCATTCCTGCTACAGAGAATTATGATAAGATAGTATGTACCAATACCTTCAGGATTAAGAAGAAGACTCCGTCAATCCTTAAGGTTGAGATAGCTGATGTATACGCAGGACAGGACTATGAGCCCGTACTTACAACTGATTCAGACGGTAAGGATAAGGCAAGCTTTGTTTATAAGGATAAGTCCGAATCAGGTAATAAGTATACTGATAAGAAGCCTACTAAGCCGGGCAAGTATACGGTCATGGCTGTTGTTCCCGAAACAGATACTTACGAGGCTGCAACCTGTAAGGCTGACTTCAAGATAAAGAAGACAGAAACACCGGCAAAGGTTACTCAGGATGATGTTTATGCAGGAACAAGCTATCAGCCGAAGGTAAAGACTCTTTCGGATGGAGCAAAGAATGCAACCTTTGAATACAAGACCAAGGGTGCTTCCGATAATAACTATTCAACCACAAGACCTATAACAGTTGGTGAATATACAGTTCGTGCGACTGTTCCTGAGACTGATATGTTTGAAGCTGTAAGCTGCACAACGGACTTCAAAGTAGTATATCTGGAGACTCCGAAGCAGGCTTATACACTGAGCGGCACAAAAGGAAAGAATGATTATTACATAACAGATGTTTATCTTAAAGCTCCGGAAGGTTATTCACTTGCCGGAAGCTTCATGGGAACATATATGACGCTTCTTGGTTACAACAATAACTACGACAGCGTATACCTCAGAAGAGATGGTGACGGTGCACTGACTAACGCAGTTGCTGTTACAGAGAAGGTAAAGATAGATAAGGATGCACCGACATTTGCAGACGTAAGAAGTCCTCTTGGAGAAATCACAGGACTAGGTACCATGGGTTCTATCTATGCGGATGAATATGTTGTAAGAGTAAGTGACGAGCATCTGGCTGGAGTAACAGTTAACGGACTTCAGATGAGCAGCGGCTACACCAGCGATGATTTACTTCTGGAAGCGGATAATGGAACAAAGTTCTTCCAGATAAAGGCTGAGGATGAGGCCGGAAATGAAAGCAGCTTTGAAATAACCATCATGGCTTTATGGCTGAAGGACAGGAAGATTCCTACTGAAAAACTTCTTCCGCTTGATGAATTGGTAGAGTATTACCTTGAAAGCGGAAATGATTATACAGTTAATGATGATCCTACAGTATATAAGGGCGGTGGCTCAGTATATGTAAATGGATCTGGTAATTATACATTTTCCACCCATTAGACAGATAATACAGGTGGTGAAGGAATGTGCTTGGGGAAAGTATAGGAACTGGTATTTATTATGAATAAAAAAGTTCAGGTTATTATAGAAACTCTGGTGGTGGGGCTGCTGATTTTTCTGCTTACCATATTTAATGGAAACAGCTCTCTTGATTATATAGCCAGGGACAGACTGTATCAAGTGCCGAGAGGTATCGACAGTAAGATTAAAATAATCGGAATAGATGAGAAAACCATGGAGGAGCTGGGACCTGTTCAGACCTGGTCTAGGGAGAACTATGCCCGTCTCCTTGAGAAGCTCAATGAAAATGATGATGCGAAGCCTGCCCTGGTAGGCTTCGATATTCTTTTTGCCGGAAATGTAGATGAAGGCGATGAGGTATTTGCAAGAGCTGTATCAGAGAGCGGAAATGTTATAGTTGTAAATCATCTTTTATACAGGGACAGCGTTATAAAATCAGGAAATGGATTAATAGTCAGTCAGGAAGTGGATCAACTGGAGGAGCCCTTTGACAGTCTCAGATCTGTATGTAAAGCAGGATTCAGTAATGTGGCTGAGGATTCAGACGGAACTGTAAGAAGAATCATTCCCATAGAGAAGTATCAGGGGGCAGATGTGAAGATGTTCTCTACTGTTCTATATGAAGAGTACTGCAGGATAACGGGTATCACACCTGAACCGATTCCGGTGGATGAATACGGACGTTCCATTATTAATTATTCAGGAAGGCCGGGGGACTATGAATATGTATCCATGTCGGATGTGCTGAATGGACGTATTGATACAAGAGCTTTTAAGGACAGTATAATCCTTGTGGGTGCCTATGCCATGGGTATGCAGGATAATTTCAAGGTTCCCACCAGTGGTCAGCAGATGTATGGAGTTGAGATACATGCGAATATACTTCAGTCCTATCTGCAGAACAGATTTGCCATTACAGGTAATCAGTATATTCTGGGGCTTGTAACAGCTGTTATTGCAATGCTGCTTTATCTGTTATTCCGTAAAATCAAGCTGTGGCAGTCACTTATTATAATGATCATAGCCATCAGCGCTGAAGTGCTGCTTCTGGCTGCTGTTAATAACAGAGGCTATTCCTTCAGTGTTATATATTTTCCGTTAGTGCTGGTTCTGGCATATATCTATGTTATAGTAATGACCTATCTCCTTGAGAAGGCAAGAAAGAAGAAAGTCCTTAATGCCTTCAAGAAGTATGTGGCTCCTGAAATAGTGGATGAGATATCCAAATCAGGAGAGTTTAATGTAAAGGTTGGTGGAGAAAACAGAGATATAGCAGTTCTCTTCGTGGATATCAGAGGCTTCACTACCATGTCAGAGGCGCTTGAGCCTGAGCAGGTGGTTGAAATCCTTAATGAATATCTGGCACTTACCACGGATGCCATATTCAAGAACAAGGGGACTCTGGATAAGTTTGTTGGCGATTGTACCATGGCGGTGTTTAATTCTCCTTTTGATCTGGATGATTATGAGTTCAGATCAGTATGTGCTGCAATGGATATCGTAAATGGCGGCAAAGCTCTTGAGAAAACTCTTATGGAGAAGTATGGCAGAACTGTGGGCTTCGGAGTAGGAGTAAATGTTGGACCTGCGGTTGTAGGTAATATAGGCTGTGATTTCAGAATGGACTTTACAGCCATAGGAGATACGGTAAATACAGCTGCCCGACTTGAGGCAAACGCCAAGAAGGGTCAGGTACTTATAAGTGATGTCCTTTATGAGAGACTTAAGGACAGGATAGAGGTAAATCCTATAGGTGAGATACCACTTAAAGGAAAGAGCAAAGGTGTTTTTGTTTATGAGGTAACGGAGGTTCATAAGGAGGATGCTTAGATTCTTTGGAAGAGGCGCAGGCTTTTCTGATGAGCATAACAGTGCCTGTTTTTCCATGAGGGAAAAGCTGGTTATCATGGATTGCCCGCTGATTACATTTAACAAACTAAAAAAGGATGTTTCCATAGGAGAGAATTACAGTGAAATAATAGCTCTTATAACACATACTCATAGCGATCATATCGGAGGACTGGCTCTGGTGATTCACTATGCGAAGTTCATCTGGAAGATTAAGATAACGGTTGTCGCACCCTCTGAAGAGGTGAAGGATAACCTGGCATACGTACTTAAGAATCTGGACGGTTGTGGTGAAGAAGCCTATCATATAGTGACTGCCGGGGAATTCATGACACATGAAGAAAACAGCTGGTTGAGAGCGGTCATTCCAACCACACATGTTCCGCAGCTTGAGGGTAAGTGCTTCGGCTATAATATATCCGTGGATGGTACAAATACGGTTTATACTGGAGATACCAATACGCTGGAGCCTTTTATTCCTTATCTCAGTGAGGGAAGTGAGCTTTATACGGAATGCTCTGCTTATGATACGGGAGTACATATGTATGTGGAGAAGCTTCTCGGTTACGAAGAGTTCTTCAAGGAGAAACACATAATAGTGTATCTGATGCATCTGGATGATGTGGGCAGGATAGAAAGCAGAGTAAAGGATACGGATTTTAGATTTGCACCATTAATTTAAAGGGGGATTTGTATGGATAATTTAGTTAATAACGCGGGAATGTTAGAAAATGTATACGATATCAGCGCAAAGCTTTATGCGGAGATGTGCAGTGATAAGGAGAAGGATCACGGAGCAATCTTTGAATATATGACCGAGCTTGGAAGAACAATGGCTGATGCAGACAGGGCAAGCTTCTGGAAATGGGATAAGCATAAGAAGCAGCTGTGGACAACTTCTGCAACGGGAATAGACAGAATAGTTATTCCGGACAATACAGGACTTGTGGGTAAAGCACTGAAAGAGGGAAGAGTTGTGGTTACAAATGATCCATACAACGACCCTGATTTCAATAAAGAAGTGGATATGAAAACAGGCTACAGAACCAAGTCGGTGCTTGTAATGCCTGTAGCAGATATAAATGGAGATTTTATCGGCGCATTTCAGATCATCAATAAGAATGGTGATGAAGGCTTTGATGAAAAAGAGGATGTGAGAAGACTGTCTATGGCAGCCCTTGTATGCGGACTTGCTGTGGAGTCGGATTCCTTCTTTGAAGAGTCGCATCATGATAAGCTGACGAAGCTTAAAAACAGAATGGGCTTCTACAGTGATTTCTCAAGAAAATACAACAAGGTTCTGGATGAAGGAAAACCTCTTACTCTGTACATCAGTGATATAGATAAGTTTAAGAGAGTAAATGATACCTATGGCCATAATGCAGGTGATGATGTGCTTGCATTTGTGGCAGCTCTTATGGAGAGATCCTGTTCTGAGAAACAGGCTGTATACAGATGGGGCGGTGAAGAGTTTATAATGATGATGCCCGGGACCACTCTTGAGGAAGGTGTGAAAAAGGCTGAAAATCTTCGTGAGAAGATAATGAATTCAACCATCGATGCTGACGGAAATACCATAAATGTTACCATGAGCTTTGGTGTGAGACAGTTTGACAAGGATATGTCTATTGAGGATAATATAAGCAAGGCGGATGAGCATCTCTATACAGCAAAAGAAACGGGAAGAAACAAGGTTGTTTTCGAATAGGTCAAAAGAAACTGTCACTGTAGACTTATACGGAGGTTAGGTATGGAGTATAATTTTTATGGATGGGAGCAGGCAACTGTTCCGGCAATAACAAAGGAATATAAAAATATAGAAACACCGAGACAGCTGTATGATGCGCTGTCATATGTATGGTGTGAGTATACTGCTGCACCTAGACTGAGAGCCGGCTGGAGTCCTGAGAACAAGACTCTGGGACAGTGTTCCATAACTGCATTTCTCGTACAGGATATCTTCGGTGGCAAGGTGTACGGAATACCCCGGGAGGGTGGAACATTCCACTGCTACAATGTAGTGGATGGAAAGGTGTTTGATCTTACCAGCGAACAGTTCGGTGATGAGAAACTTTCTTATGAGGATAATCCGGAGCAATCCAGGGAGGTACATTTTGCAAAGGAAGAAAAGTTCCTTCGTTATAAGTATCTGAAGGAGCAGCTGAAGAAGTATCTTGAGGAACATATACCTACAGAATCATAACCAAGCAGGGAGATGCTGTGGGAAGAATACAAGGAGCAGAATTAATAATGGATGTAAGTGTACTTATAGTAGATGACGAGGTGGAACTTGCTGAGTCCACGGCAGAATATTTTAATATGTTTGATATTCCTTCCAAATGCGTTTTTACCGCTGTGGAAGCTATGGAGTTTGTAAGAAACAATAATGTCAAACTGATTCTGCTGGATATTAATTTAAGTGAGAAGGACGGAATGTCTGGATTTGATCTCTGCAAAAAATTCAGGGAAACACTTGATGTGCCGATTCTTTTTATCAGTGCACGTTCAAGTGATGATGACATGGTAATCGCTCTGAATATCGGAGGTGATGATTATATAACCAAGCCATATTCGCTTAGTGTTCTCTGTGCCAAGGTTAAAGCGGTGCTTAAAAGGTATGATAAGAGCGTGGCAGCTCCAACCAGTGAAACCTATAGCTTTGGTAATGTTGAGATAGATATTGGAGCTGCGCTGGTAAGAAAGAATGGTGAGATAGTGAATCTTACAGCTATGGAGTATAAGCTTCTTATATATCTTGTTAAGAACAAAAACAGAGTCATTCCCAAAAGTGAGATATTTGATAATGTATGGGATGACAGCTTTGTTTCGGATGGAACTCTGAATGTTCATCTGAGACACCTAAGAGAAAAGCTTGAGGAGGATACCAATAATCCTGCTTACATTAAGACTGTAAGAGGTATGGGTATAATGTTTAAGCAATGAGAAGATTTTTGATTATCTTTGTTACAATTTCATTTTGCGTACTGGTGCTCCCGGTTGTCGTTATTCTGTCACAGAAGCATACTACGATTTCCGGGCTGGACACAGTTGAAGTAAATGAGCTGCTTTCGGAGATAGAGAAGACATGGGACTCTTCTTCTGTTAATTATCTGGAACGCAGCTTTGATTATTCTGTTCTGGATAAAGACGAAAATCTGATCTATAAGAGCGACTCTTTTGAGGGGGCAGATTCTGTCAATAAAGCCACTGCCCAGAGAAATACCATAAGAGATATTGTGGTAGATGATGAAATAGTTGGAAAAATCATCATATCTAATAACCTCCAGGATATGGAGAGTAAAGTGGAGACTAAGTTCTTACTTAGTTATTATATATCCGTCGGGATCGCATTTTTCATTATCATACTGGCTATTCTTTGGATAGAGATAAGAGTTGTCAGACCTTTTGACAGGATGAAGGAATTTGCGGTATCTGTGGCATCAGGTGACCTGGATAAACCGCTTCAGATGGACAGACTTCATCTGTTCGGTGCATTTACGGAAAGCTTCGATATCATGAGAGAGGAACTGAGTATCGCCAGAGAAAGAGAACTTCAGGCCAACATCAGTAAGAAAGAGCTGGTGGCTCAGCTCAGTCACGACATCAAGACTCCGGTGGCATCCATTAAGGCTATGTCAGAAGTGCTTTCGGTAAAAGAGGACAGAGAAGAACTTCGGTCAAAGATTGCTGCAATAGGTGATAAAGCCGATCATATAGACAGTCTGGTAAATAATCTCTTTACTTCAACTCTGCAGGAGCTGGAGAAGCTGGAGGTTAATGCAACTGATCTGAATAGCACCGAACTTATAAAGATGCTGAAGGAGGCTGACAATAAGGGACTGATAAAAGAACTTGATATACCTGAATGCATAGTACTGGGTGATTCCATGAGAACAAATCAGGTTATCAGCAACATTATATATAACTCATATAAATATGCATTAATATAATCTTAATTTTCGATTTAAGCCAGCTTAAAACTAAGGGTTACTCTGAGGCCTCCATCAGCA